>JAFGCP010000075.1 GCA_016932595.1 Deltaproteobacteria bacterium | reverse complement strand
CACTTTAATGTCTGATAATATATATTATGTAAACCAAACTATGCTAATCCCAGCATTGCTTCTGGAATCAATTTTAAATCCAACACAGTATCTGCCGCTCCAAGTTGAATGGCTTCCTTGGGCATTCCAAAAACAACGCATGATTTTTCATCCTGTGCTATTGTTGCCGCGCCGGCCTGTTTCATTTTCAGAAGTCCTTCGGCCCCATCAGAACCCATGCCCGTCAAAAGTATGCCAACTGAATTGCTTCCGGCGTACTTTGCAACAGAATTAAACAGTACTTCAACTGATGGTCTCTGTCGCTTGACAAGCGGGCCGGTTTTGACTTCGACATAGTAGTTCGCGCCTGATCTGCGCAGGATCATATGCTGATTTCCAGGCGCTATGAGCGCCCTTCCCGGTATAACCCGGTCACCGTCCTCTGCTTCCTTAACAGTAATTTGCGACAAGTCGTTCAGGCGGTCCGCAAAGCTTTTTGTGAATTTTTCCGGCATATGCTGCACGATAATTATCCCCGGCCCATAGGCAGGCATTGAGGTAAGTATATACTCAAGGGCCTGCGTGCCCCCGGTTGAAGCGCCAATGGCATATACTTTATTGGTTGTTTTGGTGAGCGAAAGCTTGGCCGGAGCACGGGGTGTTGCGCTCCATATGTTCTGCATTGTGCGAACATTGACGCGCGCAGCGGCCTTTATTTTATCAATAAGGCTCAGCGACATATCCCCGACACTGTATGAAGGCCCGGGTTTGCACATCACGTCAACAGCACCCTCATGCAAAGCCTCCATTGCAAGATCACTGCCTGATTTGGTCAATGAGGACACAACGATAACAGGAAGCGGATAATGCTTCATCAGCTTCCTTAAAAAAGTGACCCCGTCCATGCGGGGCATTTCGATATCAAGCGTCACAACATCCGGCTGCAGCTTTACTATCATATCCCTTGCCACATAGGGATCAGGCGCCGTACCGATAATTTTCAACTCGGGATCAAGCGAAAGCTCCTTTGTGAAAATAGTACGCACAACGGCGGAATCATCAACGATTAAGACTTTAATAGGCATCGCAATCATTCATCAAAATGAACATTCAGCAAAACAGGGCTGTCTTCAATGGCAAAAGCGATCGTATTTTCCCGATGGAGCATCTCAAGCCATTGTTGTTTGGTGAAGCTTGAAATCTCAGGGGGATGCAGGTCAAAGGTCTCAACATCAGTAAAAAGCGCCGGCAGCATTCTGCCGCAGAGCGTATTGAGCAATTCCTTAAGGGCGTCTTCGGCAATATCACTCTCGATGATATCATCTTCATCCATGCCCAGTATATTGTAAACAAGTGCCGGGGTGAGCTGCCGGGGAACAATAATGTCCAGCGCACCGCCGTGATGCCCTGAAAAAACCATCGTGGCTTTTAAGAAGTCTTCATCCGGATTGCAAACATCCTTCTTCTCAAGTTCTTCACAAAACATGAAAGCCAGCTGTTCCAAAACGTCAAAACATATTTTTTTGACTATTTCCTGCCAATCAGCTCGCATCATAATCCCCCATGACTTCTTTGACAACATTGCGTAAAACTTCGGGCGTAATAGGCTTGCGAAGAAACGCCCGGACACCTTTTTTAAACAGCTCCTCAATGCGTGTTTTACTGCCCTCTGTTGAGCATATCAAAACAGGTATTTTCTGAATCAGCTTCTCCTGGGCCATCATGTCGAGCATTTCAAGGCCGTTCATGACCGGCATATTAAGGTCGGCAAAAACAAGGTCAATCCAGTGTTCCCGCATAGCGGTAAGTCCTTCCAGGCCGTTTGAAGCCTCAAATATATCGCCAACGGGTATCCCCGATATCTCAAGAGTTTTTTTTATGACAGATCGTATTATCTTTGAATCATCAACAATGAGTATATTGTACGCCATTTTTCATGCCTCCCAGTTTAGGGAAATTTTTAAATTTCAACACAAACACAATGACACTGAGATGGGTCAGTGTGCAAAAGTAAAAATTTTGCAGAGCAGGGCCGTTAGAGCTCCTTCTCCTTGCCTTCTGATTTCACAATAACCCTGCCAGTTGCCACGGAAATGGAAACGGTTCGGGACTGGTCACCCCCGATATCCTCTTTATCAATAAGTATATTATTTTTCCAAAGGAGCTTTCTGAGTATGGTGAAATTGCGTTCCCCGATTTTAAAAAAGCCTTTTTCATCAAGCATGGAAGAACATCCGACAGCCTTAACGATAATGCGTTTTTTTTCAGCCCCTTTATTGTAGGCTTCATTGAAAAGCAGAGGAATGCCGGTATCGACAAACATGCACGGCGCTGTTTTTGCCTTGAGGGGGTCGATCTTAGAAAGCGGCAGCATGCTGTGCAGAAGACCTGCCACATGAGCAACAGGATCATAGATTATGACTCCAAGGCAGGAGCCTAGGGAATAGGTAATCAGCACATCGTCATTGGTGCTGGAAACCTTCATGTCTGAAATGCCGACAACAAGTGAATTCACAGGTGCAACCGGGGCTCAGGTTACTGTTTTTGATAAATTGACGGTTCAAGACATCGGAGTTCGGTTTTTACTGATGTCAGTCCCTCGGCATGTCCTGTCAGCAAATAGCCTGAAGGAACCAGCAAACGATGAATTTCATTAACAAGCCTGCTGCGGACGCTGTTATCAAAATAAATCATGACATTGCGGCAAAAAACAATATCCAGGCGTCCGGTCATTGGAAATGGCGGCTTTGAAAGATTCAGCCGGCGGAACACGATAATATTTTTTAATACATCGGCGACAGTATAGACGATTTCATTATTCTGTTTCTGGCGGACGAAAAAACGTCTTTTGTATAATTCAGGGACGCCCTCAAGGGCCGAACTGGAATACATGCCTTTTTTCGCCCGTGACAGCGCGCTGGTCGAAATATCCGTAGCCAGAATGCGCATATCAACATTTCGGCCGCCTGCCGCATCCAGCAGGGTCATGGCAATGGAATACGGTTCTTCCCCTGTTGAAGCGGCGGCACACCATATGCGTATTCGATCCTTGCCTTTTGCAATCCAGTTTTCAACATTTTTTGCAAGAAACTCAAAATGGGACGGCTCCCGAAAAAAGCTGGTTACATTGGTCGAAATAACATCAAGAAAATGGGTAATTTCATTGCCGCTTTCCTCCTGCAGCAAAAACTGAAGGTACTGCTCATGGGTTTCGATTCCAATGGCGCGCATTCTTTTTGCGATTCGCGCGGAGACCATGGCTTCTTTCGTGTCATTGAGTGCAATGCCGCTGTTAACATAAACAATTTCACGAAATGTATTGAACGTTTGATGGTCCATGCGTTAATGCCTGATCATTATTGACTGATCAATGAAACTTCAGCACCAACCTGAGGAAGTGTTAAAATCTCCGCTGTCGTTAAAACCCTTTCTATATTAAGAAGGATCTTGACTCCGCCTTTTATTTTTGCGATGCCCTGTATAAAATCGGTACTTACCGCAGCCCCGAATATCGGGGTATCTTCTATATCGTCTATATCAATATCAAGAACCTCCGACACACTGTCTACAATAATGCCCATCAGCAGTGAATTGTCTTCAAACAGCATATCGACAACAATGATGCAGGTTTGCTCAGTATCGTCTATCGACGGCATGCCGAACTTGTTGCGCAGGTCAAGCACGGGAATTACCTTGCCGCGTAGATTAACAACGCCGCGAATAAATTCCGGGGTCCGTGGAACCCGTGTTATGTCCATAATGCCGATTATTTCTCGAACCTTCAGAATTCCCAGACCGTACTGTTCGGATCCGAGATTGAAAGTGAGATATTTTTCCGATCTGGAGGTCTTACCGCCTTTAGAATCCGGTATGCTCTTCGTCATGATGGCACCCCATTTTTATGTTTATATCTTGAAAATGGAAAAAATTCTCATGGCACGTATAAGCTGCAGAGCCCTCCTGCCTGCACTCATCCTGGTGTAAACTCTGCCGCATGCCATCCTCGTTCGGGCCGGTAATTTCTCCAAGCTGTGCAGCAACCTGCGGCCTATCAGCCTGCGAGGCTGCCGGACATTGCAAGTTTGACAATGCCGGCAACATCAATAATTATGCCGACACGTCCGTCTGAAAGGATGGATCCACCGGAAACACCCGGCAAACCCTTCATTGTCGCACCCATACTTTTGATGACGATGGATTGCTGGCCAAGCAGCTCATCAACAAGAATGCCCGCCATTTTTCCGCTGTCTTCAACCACAATCACGATTCCTTCGGCAGGATCCTGCCGGGCATCCGCTATGCTGAAAAGCGTGCCGAGGCGAAATAAAGGAATTATGTTATCCCGGATTGTTATCATTTCGCCCCGGTTAACAAGAGAGGTAATGCTGTCATGCTCGGGACGTACGGCCTCGACAATTGAAAGTGTCGGTATAATATACCGCTCACTGCCGATTCGCACAAGCATGCCGTCAATAATTGCCAGGGTGAGGGGCAGGCGAAGGGTGAAGGTCGTGCCGGCGCCCTCCTCCGATTCGATGTCAATATTGCCGCGCAGGTCATCCATTGCCCTCTTCACCACGTCCATGCCGACGCCGCGGCCTGACACCTCAGTGAGTTTGAGCGCGGTTGAAAAACCAGGCAGCAATATAAAATTGAAAATTTCACGGTCGCTCAAGACCTGGCCCTCGCGCGTCAGACCGCGTTCTTTTGCTTTTGCGAGAATGGATTTTTTGTCAAGGCCACCCCCGTCATCCTTGACTTCAATAAAGATATTGCCGCCCTTGTGATATGCATTCAGCTCAATTTTTCCTGTTTCATTTTTATCGGCTGCAACACGATGTGAAGATGATGCTTCAATGCCATGATCGACTGAATTGCGGACAAGATGTATAAGCGGATCGCCGATACGGTCAACAACGCTTTTATCAAGCATTGCATCCTCGCCGGATGAGATGAACTCAATCTTTTTATTGCTTTTTTTCGCAAGATCACGTACGACGCGCGCCATTTTCTGAAACGTGCCCTTCACCGGGATCATACGCAGTGACATGGCAAGCTGCTGCAGTTCACGGGTGATTTTATCCATCTGAGAAATATTCTGCAACAGAACCGATGAAGCAAGAGAAGTAATGCTTGAATCCTGCCTGATCATAGATTCAATAATAACCAGCTCTCCGATGGCGTCGATCAGCTTGTCGAGCCTTTCAGAATCGACTTTGATGGACTCGCGCATTTTAAGTGATACGTGCATGCCTGAATTCAGCATGGCATCATCAGGGTTTTCCTGCAGATCAGCAACTTCGGCATTGAGGCTAAAAAAAGAGTCTGGCTGTTCATTCTGAACAGGCGCTTGTTCGGGCGCAGGGTCTCTGTCCTGATGTGATGGAGACATCTGCCGGCGCGGGCCCTGACTGGCGCCGGCCTGCTGCAGCACCTGGCTGCCGGCAGCAACTGTTTGTATTCGCTGAATCAAGGGCTCAAGGGTTGGCGACGAGGGATAGGACGATGAACCTGATGCAATGGCAGTGTGGATTGTCTGTATAAGCCTTTTCATTTCATCAACGGCTTCGAAAATAATATCAATCCTGCCGCCTGAAAGCTGAAACTCGCCTTTGCGCGCCCGGTCCAAAATATTTTCGGTCATATGCGCCAGCTTTGATATCTCATCAAGGGCAAGAAAGCCAGCCGCGCCTTTTATGGTGTGGAATACTCTAAAAACCGCATTTAAATTCTCCTGGTCCGCAGGATCATTCTCCAGCACGAGAAGTCTCTGGTCGATCGTATCTATGTGTTCCTGAACCTCTGCGGTGAAATCAGAAAGAAGATCGACATCCATATGAACAAGAGGCAGGGATGTTTTCTCCGATGACGCATCAACAGGAGGGGCATACGGTTCATCAGCGCTTTTTTTATCGGAAAGCTCCTGATTGCGCACGGATGAGTGCATAGCTGAAATGGGTTCGGGGTTAATCACGTATTCCCGTCCCTGTGGCGAGGGCTTTAATGCTGCCTGGCCGCCGGGGGCATCATGCGGGTTGATGAAAACCCGCAGGGTCTCGGGCACATCAGGAAGCATGCGCGCCGTTTTTAAACAATCAAAGGCATATTTCAGCCAGTCTATAACCAGGAGAAGTTTATCAAAGGAGATTTCAGCGGGCTGAGAATCAAGCAGGTCCTCCACACCATGGCATAAAAGCGCAATGCTGGCGATTTCAAATACGGCCGACTCACTCTTCATCGTGTGAAAAATACGGCGCACATCATCAAGAACATCCTTGGTGAAGGATTTCTCCAGTGAAAGAATGTTCCCCTCGGCTTTATCGAGAATCGAGCTTTGTTCATTGAGAAAATCAGCAAACATGTTCTCATCAATCGTAAGCGGCAATAAGTAATTATGAAGGGAGCGGTCTGCTGATTGATCATCAGGAGGGTTCGGGTCTCCTTGTAACTGAGCATGCTGCGGCTGGTTCGAAGCTGTATCACCTGCAGTGCCCCCTGCCCTTTCTTGTGCGGTAGTGATTTTTAAAAATAATTCATCGGGGAACTTAACATTGTCAGCAGTACTGCCGGAACGGGTACTTTGCTGAAGACAAGAAACAGTAGCGTTGAGAACATTTAAAAGCTGCTTTCGATCAGCGCTTTCATTGAGGATTGCATCTTTTATGAGGTCAATTGCTGCAGATACAGGTTTTAAGGCCGAGGTAATTCCGCAATCAGCAACACGCTTCAGGAGAATCTGAAAGCAGGTAATCAGCCTGCCGAGATCCTGCAAATTGGCGAGATCGGCGGTAATGAGTTCTTCGGCTACAGCGTCGAGCTCCGTGGTGATTTTTTCAGACATCATAGTGAGTTCATCCGAGCACAATCGTCACTCTTCGTATTTTCATGAACTGTATCAGGAAAAAATCTTTTCAATCTTCGTCTGAAGAACTTCAGGTGTAAAAGGCTTGACGATATAATCGTTTACACCCGCCTGCGCCGCCTGCACGACATTTTCCTTTTCTGCCTCTGCTGTGATGATAAGCACAGGGATATTTTTAAAATTATCAGCAGCCCGGATTTTCTTCAAAAGATCAATACCAGTCATTTTAGGCATGTTCCAGTCCGTAATAACAAAATCAAATGCGGTTTCCTTGAGTTTCTCCAGTGCAACATCACCATCCTCAGCTTCTTCAACATTATTGAACCCCAGTTGCCTTAAATAATTTCGTATGATGCGTCTCATAGTCTGAAAATCGTCGACGACCAGTATTTTCATATTTGCATTTGCGGGCATAGGGCTACTCCTTTACATGATTATTGGTTGTCAATTTTTTTAGAATCGGTACGCAGGTCGCTGCCTTTAATGATTACAGTGTTTTTATACAATTATATGTTTACTATTTAAAGCAAAAAAAAATTACCGGCCCTATTCATGATTAAAAGCCCTCCATAATCAACAAATCACCTTTAAGTTCATTTTATTTATATACTATTTTTAAAAAGAAATAAAACAATTTCATATCAGTAAAGCATCCCTTGAAAAAACATCCCTGGCCTGCCAGCCACATCCACGCAGTGTATCCAGAACCAAAGCAGGTATATCCGCTTAGGGTTGCCCATGCACTTACCTTTGATACGGGACTTTACCGTATGCCGCTTGCATTCAGCAGGCATATGCTTTAAGCTTGTTAAAATTTAAAAGCGATTCATGCAGAGGGCGGCTTGATTTCGCCCTGCAAGGGCACAAAAGAGCATGCCGTGCTTGAGTTGCTCTGTTTTGATAACCATAAAGATTCATAGATAACCGCCTCTGTGCTTCTGCCGGCTCACATACAAAGCCTTGCCGGTATTTTGAATCTGAATTGATTTTTAAAAAAATTCCAGGACCATGAAAATGAAAAAACTTTTTTACATCAAAACATTCGGCTGTCAAATGAACGAATATGAATCGTTGCGCATATGCAAACTGCTCGAAGAAGACGGATATGCTGCGGCGTCAACCTATGCTGACGCTTCGGTAATCATACTCAACACCTGTACCGTTCGGCAAAAAGCTGAGGATAAAATATACAGCGAGTTGGGGAGAATCAAAAAATATAAAAAAGCAGATGCGGATATTTTAATCGGGGTTGGCGGTTGCCTGGCTCAGCAGGAAGGTGTAAAACTTCTTAAAAAATTTCCCTATGTTGATTTTATATTCGGCACCAAGGCTCTGCCGCGGGTGTTACAACTTATCCATAATGCACGAAAAGGCGACCGGATTGCAGATATTGCCATGGAGACCACATGCCAATTGTATTCTGAACATCCCTATAAGCCCCAACCGGGTCAGATATCCGCTTTTGTTACGATCATGCAGGGTTGCGACAACTTTTGCTCCTACTGCATTGTCCCGCATGTCCGTGGAAGAGAATGGAGCAGACCTGCAGATGAAATAGTGAAGGAAGTGCAGAGCCTTGTCAAGGAAAGCGTTTGCGAAGTCACCCTGCTTGGCCAGAACGTCAACTCATACGGCAACAAAGCAATTCCTAAGACAACATTTACAGAATTATTACAGCAGCTTGACACAATCAAGGGCCTGGAACGCATCCGTTTTACAACGTCTCATCCCAAAGACCTCTCACCTGAGCTGATACGCGCATTCGGCTGCATACCAAAACTGTGCGAACATATTCATCTGCCCATGCAGTCCGGGTCGAATCGCATACTGCAGCATATGAACAGGCAGTACACCCGGCAAACATATCTTGAACAAATTTCACATCTCCGTACCGTGGCGCCTCACATAAGCATAACATCGGATATTATTGTCGGCTATCCCGGCGAAACAGATGCGGAATTCGAAGAAACAGCTTCGCTGATTGATGAAATTAAGTTTGATGATCTCTTTATTTTTCATTATACTGACCGCAAGGGAACAAAGGCTTCTGAAATGCCCGATACTATCCCCTATGCTGTCAAAATTGACCGTCTTAAAATTCTTAATGAAAGGCAGCGGTCAATCAGCCTTGAAAAAAACAGCGCCTGTGTCGGTAAAAGTTACGAGGTTCTTTTCGAGGAGCACAGTAAAAAAGGTGACGGGTGCATAGCCGGCCGGACCAGGTCCTGCAAGGTCGTCAACTGCATGGGGCCTGAAAGCATGATCGGAAAAAAAGGCATGGTGCTGATAGATAAAGCGCATATACATTCTTTGACTGGAAAACTTATTTAAGAGGACCCCTATGATCGACCTTCATACGCATACCCTGTTTAGCGATGGTGAGCTTGTGCCGTCAGAGCTTGTGCGGCGGGCTGCAGTTATCGGCTATACGGCAATCGCCTTCACCGACCACGCCGACATCTCGAACCTTGATTTCATCATCCCGCGGATCAGACATGCCTGCTCAAAAATCAATGAGAAAAAGGGCCTTATCGCTGTGCCGGGCATCGAATTAACCCATGTGCATCCCGAGGATATAGCTGAACTGGCCCGGCAGGCCCGCTCGCTTGGGGCGCGTATCATCGTCGTCCATGGCGAAACCATCGTTGAGCCGGTCATGCCCGGCACCAACAGAAAAGCGCTTGAATCCGATATCGACATATTGGCGCATCCGGGTCTGATCAGTGATGAAGACGCCGAGCTGGCTGCCCGCAATGGCATTTGCCTGGAAATTTCAGCACGGAAGGGTCACTGTCTTACAAACGGCCATGTGGCAAAAACCGCACTCCAATACGGCGCCAGGCTCATAGTAAATACCGATACGCATGCCCCTGAGGATCTTATTTCTCTGGAAAGAGCGAAATGGACTGCGCAGGGGGCTGGCCTCAGCGAAGATGATTTCAGCAGGATGCTTGATACCAGCAGAGAGCTGGTCAAAAAAGCGATGGAGAGATAGCGCCCCTCGTCAGCTTATCGACAGGTTGTAGCCGCAAGCGTAGAGAATAAGAATCAGCACACCTATCGCGATACGGTACCAGCCGAATACGGCAAATCCGTGTTTGGTAAGATAGGCAATAAAGCTTTTAATGGCGAGCATCGCCACTGCAAAAGCCACGGCATTGCCAAGAAGCAATATCCCGATATTCTCGGCCGTAATTGTTTGATAGCTTTTTAAAAGCTTGTATGCCGATGCGGCAAACATCGTCGGCACGGCAAGAAAAAATGAAAACTCCGCAGCAGTGGTCCGATCGAGTTTCTGCGACATGCCGCCGATAATCGTAGCAGCCGAGCGCGAGACGCCCGGAATCATTGCAATGCACTGAAAAAAACCGATAATCAAAGCCTTTTTGCTTGTCATGCTTTGGTCTGGTGAAGGGGAGTGAAACCAGCGATCAACAAAAAGCAGCAGTATTCCGCCAGCGAGCATAGACGCCGCTACAACCACGACGCTTTCCAGGAGGGCGTCAATATAATCATGCAGCAGAAAACCGATGACAGCAGCCGGGAGAAACGCAATAAACAGCTTTCTATAAAAATCCAGTGATTGAACAAATTTTCTCCAGTAAAGCACAACAACTGATAAAATGGCTCCGAATTGAATATTGACGATGAAGGTCTTGGTGAAATCCGTGTTAGTCAGGCCGAGAATTCTCTCGGCAATGATCATATGACCGGTAGATGAAATGGGAAGAAATTCTGTAATACCCTCAACTATGGCTATAATAACTGCATCAAGCGGCGTCATTGAATGTATGCACTAACCCTTCTAATCTAGCGGTGGAGGAGTATAGGAATTGTTGACTTTCTTATGATATAGGCCGCTGTGCTTCCGAGAATCAGGTCGTGAAGCCTGCCGTGCGAAAAAGCGCCCATGATAATAAGATCGATAGCGTTCAGGCCGGCAAAAGACAAAATCTCTTTAGGGGCGTCACCCTGCAGCCATACACCCTCATAGGTCAGGGAATACGGGGCTGTAATTTCTGCGATTTCAGCAGCAAGGGCCCTGCCCTTTTCTTCATCCTGAGAAACATAAACAATTTTTATACTCCTGGAGGATGCACCAAAAAAAGCGCAGGCGCATTTAAGCGCGTTTGAAGATTCAATGCTGCCATCATAGGCTATCAGGATAGTATCAAACTGGCGGTATGTGCCTGGAGTCACCAGCACAGGTACGGGCGACTTTCGCACGACGGATTCGGTCGTTGAACCTAAAAGCCCGGATGACCACTGTTCGTGCTCGCCATGCTGTGAAATAACGACCAGCTCTGCTTTGCGCGCCTCATCGGCTATGATATTGGCGATAATTCCCGTCATTTTTTTCGTTTTTGCGATCAGGCCTTTTTCTGCACATCGATTGCTGAACATATCAAGGATGGTATCGGCGCGATCATCGAGAATCTGCTGAAAACGGGGCAGATAATTCTGAATCGGGCTAAACCCCAGGGATCCTGAGATATCGCTGAGGAACGGCCCCTCGAGGGCTCGAATGTCAATAACATTAAGCCCTGTAATTTCGGCATTAAAATGAGCTGCCAGGGCAGCACCGTATTCAAGGGCTGTCGTGCTGTTGGGCGATCCGTCCGTAGGTATTAAAATTCTTTTTATCATAGTGGTCCCCCATTGTTGTATGACGTCTTACCTATAGATTTTGCACAAGAGGATCGTATTGTAAACATGGAAATGTAAAAACTAAGGAAAAATCTTACCGGGATTGAGTATCATGCCCGGGTCAAATGCAGCTTTGATGCGTCTGCTCAGATCGATGGCATCGGATGACAGGGCAAGAGGCAAATACTCTTTGCGCAGGCACCCGATACCATGCTCTCCGGTTATCGTCCCGCCGCAAGCAAGAGCGCGGCTGTATATTTCGCGCTTGATGCCCGGCAGCATATTTTTCCATTCATCATAGGCAATAGCATCTTTTAAAATATCGATATGAACATTGCCGTCGCCGGCATGGCCGAACATGACTGAGCGCAAAGCTTTATAGTGGAAATACGCTTTAAGATCCTTAACAAACTGGGGTATTCCGGCACGCGGCACAACGCAGTCCTCTGCCGCAAAAAAGCCGCATTCCGCCTGAATGGACTCGCGAATAGAGCGCCGGGCTTTCCACAAACGCTCTTTTTGCGACGGTGATTGAGCGACAAACATTCTATCCGGGTTAATCCGTGCAGCCTCAACAATAGTCTGAAGATCGGCCAGCACCTGATCTTCAGTATTCCCGTCGATCTGAATCAAAAGATGAGCACCGGCGTCAGCGCAGGGTATCGTGTTTTGAATATGTTTTGACACCAGACTGATGGCATCCTGCTCCATAAACTCGAGCGCTGCCGGAATAACACGGTTCATCAAAACAGCATGCACGGCATCAATGGCCTGGTCAAGGCTGTCAAACGGCAGCAGGATATCAAGTGTCACTTTTGGCGCAGGAATAAGTTTGAGATAAATTTTTGTTATAACCGCCAGTGTCCCTTCAGATCCGATCAGTATCCCGGCTAAATTGTACCCCGTAGCATTTTTTACTATCTTGCCGCCGGTCTGAATTAAACTGCCGTCGGGCAAAACAAACTCGAGGCCGAGTATATAATCTTTTGTAGTGCCGTATTTTACCGCACGCGGCCCCCCGGCGCCTTCAGCAACATTGCCGCCGATTGAGCAGGTTTCCAGACTGGCTGGATCCGGCGGGTACATCAGCCCCTGCTCAAGGGCCGCCTTTTGTATGTCGCCGGTAACAGCTCCGGGTTCAACAACCGCAACCATATTGTTCCGGTCGATTTCAAGTATGCGATTGCATTTTTCAAGGCTGAGAACAACCCCCTGCATAACAGGAAGCGCGCCTCCGGTCACCCCGGTGCCTGCGCCGCGGGGGGTCACCGGGATTTTATGTTCACTGCACAGTTTAAGCGTCATGCTGACATCATCGGCATTTTCAGCCCGAACAAGAATATCGGGGGCAGCAGCCATATCGGGGGTTTCATCCCGGCTGTAACCCTCAAGAATATCCGCATCTCTCAAAACTTTATGCGGATCGAGATTTTCCTGCAAAAGCCTGTATAACCGGTTAATCATAATTCTCCTCAGCTGAATTGGCAGCACCATACCACATAACAACCCGGCATGCAAAATTCTTCATCGTCTAAACCCTTGAAATACAATTAATTGTGCTCAATAATTCCCCGACACCCATATCTTGTGTTTTTGTCGCATTTTTTACTTTACAGGTTTTTTTTTATCTGTTAAATTAATAAAAAAAACAATTCCCGCCAACAAGTTCTATTATTTATATAGAAAAATCAATTAATTACTAACATAACCTGAGGTTTCTCATGCAGGTAAAAGAGCTTGAAATTGCAGGATTCAAGTCGTTTGTCGAACGAGTCAAACTGAATTTCAAACCTGGAATCACAGCACTTGTAGGGCCAAACGGCTGCGGCAAAAGCAACATCATGGATGCTATTCGCTGGATAATGGGCGAACATAATGCGCGGCATTTGCGCGGCTCCAAGATGGAAGATTTAATCTTCAACGGAAGCGAAACCCGCAAGTCAACTGGTTTAGCCGAAGTTTCCATGGTACTCTCCAATGCTAATGGAAATGGGAATGGCAACGGGAATGGGAATGGCCATGAACACACCGTAGCGGTTCACGGCGGAGTGACTGAAATAATGCTTACCCGAAGGCTGCATCGCACCGGGGAAAGTGAATATTTTATCAACAAGGTTCCGTGCCGGCTTAAAGACATTGTTGAAGTTTTTCTTGATTCCGGTGTAGGAACAAAGTCTTATTCCATCATGGAGCAGGGTAAAGTCGATTTTATTCTAAGCCTGAAGCCCGATGAACGACGCGTTCTCATTGAGGAAGCCGCCGGCATTTCCAAATATCGGACACGCAAAAAAGAAGCGCTTTCCAAGATGGAGTCGACAAAAAACAATCTCGCGCGCATAAAAGATATCTTAAATGAAATTCAGATACAGATGCGCGGTCTTGACCTGCAGGTAAAAAGGCTCAAGCGGCATCGCAATATCCGGGAGGAAATACGCCAGATTGAACTTCAGCTTGCAGCCCGACGGCTTCGCTCGCTCAAGCATATACAGGCGGAGCTCCAGAGCAGCCTTGTCATGCTGCAGGATGAAGAAGCACAGATGTCAACGCAGCGGGATTCCTCCGAAGCCGTACTTCAGGAAAACAAGCTCAATCTTACAGAATTAAACAACAAAATCAAGCTGGCGCAGGAAGAGTATTATAACGCGAAGGAAAAAACCCAGCGCGAAGAAAATGCTTTTGCGCTCAATGAAAAAGAGCTGCAAAACATACAGGAGCAAATCCAAAAAATATATGAATCAAATGCGTCCCTTGAAAATGAATTAACCTCCACCGATACTGAACACAGGGCGGCCACCCTGACCGAAGCCGGGCTGCATGATCGCATCAAAGCGCTTGAAAGCAGCTTTGAAACCTCATCTGAATCCCTTTCCGTGGCAAAGCATCGGCAGCGTGATGTTCAAAACTCGATTGAACGTGAGAACAGCCTCTACTTTGACATTAAGCAGAGCCGGGCTGAGATAAAAAACAGCATTGCGATGATCAACCGCCTTCAGGAAGAGCTGACACTGCGCATACAAAAATTTGAACTTGAGCATGAAATGTCGCTGCGCACCCGTCTGGCCGTCGAGGAAAAAAAATCCGTACTTCTGCGGCAGGCGGATGAACTGAATGCCCTTCGTGCTCAGCAGGATGAAAAAATACTCACGAACCGTAAAAAAACAGCCGAAATCGCAAAGGCCCTGCAGAGCAAGGAATCTGAAGTGAATGATATGCGCGACCGGTGCAGCTCTGTACATGCCAAGCTTCAGTCACTTCAGGAACTGCAAAAAAATCTTGAAGGGTATAATGCCGGCGTTCGCACGGTCATGGCAGGAGCCGAACCCTCAGATAAAAAACTCTCCGGCATTATCTGTCTGCTTGCCGATGTGCTGGAAACTTCATCTCAGCATGAATGCGCAGTTGAGGCCGCTCTTGACAGGATGCTTCAGGCAATTGTGATTGATACGCCTCATGACGCTGTAGAGGCCATACAGTATCTGCGCAACTGCAGCGGCGGAAGAGTTTCTTTTATAGCACGCACCGCGCAAAAGCCACCGGTAGAAATTCCCTCAGGCGCAGCACTGCTCCTGTCGGTTGTAACGATCAAAAAAGGGTTTGAAGATATTGTCGAAGAGCTTCTCGGGGATGTTTTGCTGACCGATACGCTTCCTTCCGCGCTTTCAATCTGGCAAAGCATGAAGCGCAAGGTAATCATTGTTACCTCTGAAGGGGATGTCATAGACGCCAGGGGAATACTGACCGGAGGCAGTGGTGACGGCGTCGGCGCCGGAATTCTTAAAAGAAACAGGGAAATACGGGAATTCACTCAGGAGCTGAAGGTATGCGAATCAAAACTTGTTCAATTGCGAAGTGAAAAAGACGGCCTTGCGGAACAGATCGAGAGAGTCAGGATGGAATTTGAAACACTGGCAGCTGAAAAGCAGCGTCTTGACATATCCATTGTTGAAGTTGAAAAAAACATTGAGCATGCAGAGCACGAGTTACGGCAGGAACATCAAAAGCTGGAAACAATTTCACGCGAACTGTCGACCTGCCGCACCGCCCTAGACAGCCATGATCATGAGCTGGCTGCATTGCAGGAAAAAGAAATTACTCTGCAGAAAGCTGAAGAGCAAAAACTGGAGGCGGTAAACGGCCTTCAGGCACTGGTAAAAGAGCTCACTGCCGAGCTTGAACTGCACGAATCAAGCCATACCGACACACGAATCGCCCTTGCTTCAGCGCAAAAAGAGCTCGAGAGCGTCCGTGCGCAACTCCAGCGCCTTGATTTTCAAAAGGAGCATGCGCGGGAAAAAATTTCACAATTGAAGACACAGGGTGAATTTCTGCACCAGAAATCAGGCAGTCTCACCGAAGCTATAGCAGCCGCAAAAGACCGTCTCCATGAATTCATCGGCCAGAACCTGCAGCTGGAAGCCGCCCTTGAAGCTCTTCGAAATTCCTCGCAAACGCTTGAAGATTTAGTGATGAACCACGAAGCGCACATGAAGGATCTGCAGCGCCGCTGGGAGGATATCGGCCCCAGAATTCATGAAATTGAACGGGATCATGCAGCCAACCAAATGCATCTTGAATATCTTGCAAAAGAAGTCTATGACAAATACGCTCTGCCCATGGAGGAGCTGCCCCAGCCGCTTGACGATAGCGCTTTCAGTGAGGACGAAACAAACAATCGCCTTGAAGAACTGCAAAAAAGACTTTCCGGTATCGGCGATGTCAATCTTGGCGCAGCTCGCGAATATGAAGAGCTGGAACAGCGTTATCAGCATCTGATGGCTCAGGAACAGGACCTTCTCCAGGCCATTGATTCTCTGCAGAAAGTGATCACCAAAATAAATAAAATTACGCGGCAAAAATTCTTCGACACGTACACGACTATCAATGACCACTTTAAAAAGCTTTTCCCCCTGCTTTTCAATGGCGGCAAGGCCTATATGCAGCTCACCAATGAAAATGACCTTCTTGAAACAGGCATCGAGGTTTTCGCTCAACCGCCCGGTAAAAAGCTGCAGAGCCTTGATCTGCTCTCCGGCGGCGAGCGGGCGCTGACGGTCATTGCACTCATGTTTTCCATCTTTTTAACCAAGCCCACGCCCTTCTGTCTCATGGACGAAATCGACGCGCCGCTTGACGACTCAAATATTGGCCGTTTTATAACGCATCTGAAAACAATGGCCGAAAAGTCCCAATTCATCATTATCACCCACAACAAACTTTCCATGCAGGCGGCTAATTCACTCTATGGCGTAACCATGGAAGAACGTGGCGTATCAAAAATCGTATCTGTCGAGTTGAACTGAGACGTGCATGGAAGCTAAAACGGGAACTTTTGGTTTTTTCAAAAAGCTCAAGGAGGGGTTGTCGAAAACCCATCAGGCTGTAACCCGCCGCATTGAAGAACTCACGCTCGGCAAAAGAGAGATCAGCAGGGAGCTTCTTGACAACCTTGAAGAAATACTCATTACCTCCGACCTTGGAGCGGCAACGGTCGAAACGCTCATGCAAAAAATAAAGTGGCGCGTCGACAGAAAGGAGCTTCAGGATGCTGACAAGCTCACCGAAGTGCTCAAAGAGGGCATTTACGGAATTTTAGCGGTTCATGAAAAGCCGCTTGTGATTCCTGCAGATAAAAAGCCGTATGTCATTCTGACCGTTGGCGTCAATGGTACCGGAAAAACAACAACTATTGCCAAAATGGCCAATATTTTTAAAACAAAAGGCCACACCGTGATGCTTGCCGCTGCCGATACATTTCGCGCAGCGGCAATTGACCAGCTTGAAATATGGGGTGAACGCGTCGGCTGCAGGGTTATTAAACACAAGCACGGCGCCGACCCTTCAGCCGTAGCTTTTGACGCTCTGAAATCAGCGCAGTCAAAAAAGTGCGACATCCTTATAATAGATACGGCTGGCAGGCTCCACACAAAGGCGCCGCTCATGGACGAAATAAAAAAGGTGCAGCGCATCATAAGCCGTGAGATGCCCGGCGCTCCTCATGAAACAATTCTTGTTCTTGATGCAACAACCGGTCAAAACGCCATCTCGCAGGCGAAGCTTTTCAAGGAAGCAACCGAAATTACCGGTATAGTGCTGACCAAGCTCGACGGCACGGCAAAAGGCGGCGTGATTGTCGGCATATCCGAAACACTGGGCATACCGGTACGTTTTATCGGCGTCGGGGAGCAAATCGACGATCTGCGCGAGTTCAATGCGCGCGATTTTGTCGATGCTCTATTTGAAGATTAAATAGAAATCGTTCAGGCTGGCGAATTTCAGTACAAGCCACGCCCCGGCACAGATCAAAGACGCCATGGTAACCGGAATGCCGATTCGCGCATGATCCTGCCAGCTTATTGTCACCTGCATACTCCTGGCCTGTTCAACAACAATAATATTTGCGATGCTGCCGACAATGAAAAGATTGCCTGCAAAGGTGCTTACTAGCGCCAGAATAGTCCCTGCAGAATGATGCGTTGCAGCCGGCAGCAGCAGCATGACCGCAGGCACATTGGAAACAAGGTTTGACAGCACCAGGGTCAATCCGAAAAGCCATGCAGGTTCTTCGATATGAATTCCCCATGCTGCAAGATGGGCGATGAAATAATGCAGGGTGCCAGAAGTTGCGAGAACTTTGTTGACTATGAAGAGGCCTGCAAAAAGAACCAGAAGCTGCCAGTCGACGAGCCCCAGCATCTGCCGCGTGGCCATTCTGCGGCTCGTCAAAAGAAGCGCCGCAGCAGCAAGAGCCATAATTTCACGCGGAAACGGTAAAAAAAGAAACGCCAAAACAACACAGCTTAAAACAAGAAGGCCTTTACCGGTTTGCCAATAGTTCATATCGCTGGCGTCTAATTGGGGTACAGGAGTTACTCTGCGCCAATCATTATGATAGTGTGCGCATATAACCACCCAAACACTCAACAGCCCTGCCAGAACCGGTATTGAAACATCAAGCACATACCCGGAAAATGACATATCAAGCGCCTGCCCGATCAACATGTTCTGCGGGTTGCCGATAAGAGTCGCGGCAGACCCGATATTGGATGCGCAGGCAAGCGCCAGCAGAAAAGGCACGGGATTAAGAGATCGGCGGGCACAGCCCTCAATAAGCACCGGCGTCATCGCAAGACAGACGATATCATTGGCAAGCACTGCCGACAGTGCACCGGCAAGGATAATGAGCATTCCCAGCAATGACTCAGGATAAACCTGAAATCGTGCAAGCCTGCGGGTAATCCATGCATAGAAACCTCCCAGACGGAACTGAGCGGATATAACCATGAGCCCGAGCAGCAGAGCCATGGTGGAAACATCAACAGCCTTCCATGCGTCCTGTGGACTGATATGGCCTGTTGCAAGAAATGCAATTGCTCCAAGCAGTGCGATACCTGTTCGATCAAGGGCAAGCCCGGGAATCTCCCCGAGGAACATCCCTGCATAAACAATGAAAAAAACAATTATAACCGTCGCATCCATTCTGGAATTCTAGTATAAAGAAATACAAAAGAAAATAGCTTTATATGCATAACCGTAGCATCAATCCGACAGCGTTTCATTTGTATGAAGCCCCGCAACCAAACCCGACAACCTGTTTCGGCGGTTAAAATTATGCAACGCCTTGCTTCACTTGATATCGGTTCACAAACAATCAGACTTTTAGTGGCGGATGTCTCACCGGATGGTTCCCTTAATCCCGACTTGCGAAACCACGCCATCATACGACTGGACGAAGACATGCTCGACACCGGTAGTATTAAACAGGAGGCAATTGCACGAGCGGTTGCCTGCATAGCCCATTTCATACACCAGTCTCAGAAGGTTATAGCAATGACCCTAAAAGCTTAAAAAAACGTTAAACTCTTGACTTGTTCACTTATTGTGAATTATACTTTTTCGCCAAACCAGCAGAGGTATTATAATGAAAATTTCAATAGTTATACCTGCATACCGTGAGTCAGGCATCATCGGAACTGTTATAGCGTCAATTTCCTGTTTGCTGCCCGAAGCAGAGATTATTGTAGTTGATGACGGATCAGATGACGGAACCGGAGACGCTGCACGCCGTGCCGGCGCCACTGTCTATACGCATCCCTATAATATTGGAAATGGCGCCGCGGTTAAAACCGGCGTCAGAATGGCCACAGGAGATCTGGTTGTCCTTCTTGATGGAGACGGGCAGCATAATCCTGAAGACATACCGCGGCTGCTTGCAGAGGCTGAAAAAAATGATATGGTTGTCGGCGCCCGTGATTCAAGGACTCATGCGAATATGTTTCGAAAATTCGCCAATTTATTTTACAACTTTCTGGCTAGCTTTATCACCAAAAGAAAGGTGATGGATCTCACCTCCGGATTTCGCGTCGTACACAGAAAAACCGCTATGCGCTACCTGTATATGCTGCCCAATACATTTTCATATCCGACAACCATTACACTCTCCTATCTGCATAGCGGCCGGTCTATTTGCTATGTTCCCATACAGGCTTCAAAAAGAACCGGCAAAAGCAAAATACGGCCGCTCTCTGACGGTTTCCAATTTCTCCTGATCATTATAAAAATCACCACCCTGTATTCCCCCATGCTCGTTTTTCTTCCCATAAGCCTGTTTTTCATGCTCATGGGCCTTTTCAACTACTGTTACACCTATGTGCTGATCCACCGATTTACAAATATGTCTGCTCTGCTGCTGATCACTTCTGTTATGATCTTCATGCTGGGACTCATCAGCGAACAAATAACGCAGCTGCGCTATGACCGGGTAGAAAATAATAATTAAGGACAGCTTAATGGCGCGTAAATACCCCCCGAAAATCCGCAAAAAAGAATCCGACAGCAACACACAGCGGCTTCAGCAGCCACTTTTTTCCTCAAAAGTTCGTGCAGCGATTGCCGCAGCAGAAAAATTCATGTCTCCCTATATGCTCATGTTTGAAATTTTTGCAGTTATAGGCCTTATTGCCGCAGGCATTTTTTTCAGGATGGAGGATATAGCTGATTGGAAAAAAGCAGAGTCGCGTACATTTTTTGAGGGGCAGCCCCTGCACACCACATTCGACGCGTACTTCTATCTCAGTCTGGCGAAAGATCTGCTTGACGATACCTACTATCAAACTGATGAAAAGCGCGGTGTGCCCAATTGCCCGCCCCGCCCCTCACCTCCTCCTCTTATCTCTGTGATGGCAGCGTTCATAACAAAACTGTCCGGCTGGCCGCTCAGCTGGGTTGGCGCAGTCCTGCCGGCTGTGCTGGGTGCACTGCTTGCCCTGCCCCTGTATCTGATTGGCAAAAGCTATAGCGGCGGCGTGGCCGGTTTTTCCGCCGCGCTCGTGGCCCTGCTCTATCCATTTTATATTTTCAGAAGCGGTTTTGGCCGCTTTGACACAGACTGCCTGAACGTAACCTTCGTTGCGACATCCGCTTATCTCTTTTACCGTTTTGCCGTTCTTACATCGTGGAAAAGATATATCTATGCCGCCATCGCGGTCATAAATTACGGATTATTTCTCTGGTGGTGGGATCAAACCCCGGCTGTTGTATCTGCAATCACCTTTCTTCCGTTTGCTGTGGCCCTTGTATTCTATTACCGGCCCGCAAAAAAAGAAGCCTGCATTTTCGGCGGCATCATTGCAGGTGCTGTTTTGACGGCTATGGCTTTCAAGGGCCCAGCTATATTTATTGTTACGATACAGGAGCTCTTCAAACAGTTTCTCTACATATCAAAGGACGCCAGCGGAAATTTCCCGAATATTGGTGTTACCATCAGCGAGCAATCGATACCTCCAATTGCCACTATTATTGATTATACAACCGGCTCGCCTCCCAGCTTCATTTTTGCCTGCGCAGGGATAGGTTTTCTTTTTTATCGAAAATTCAAAGAATCCCTCTTTCTTGGATCCCTTACCATTCTTTCTGTTTTGGCATTCACCTACGCCAACCGGTTTATAATTTTTCTTGTACCCCTGCTGGGACTCGGAACCGGATACCTGCTTGGCGAATTATGGAAACTCAAAAACCGCTTCCTTCCGCTGCTGGTCATTTGCCCCTTATTGCTTGTGTATTGCGCCTGGCCGCTGTACCAGGAAAATGCAACGAATTCCCAATTGCCGAAACTGACAAGCGCCACCGTTGCAGGCATGGATGCAGCGCTTCACAAAACCCCCAAAGATGCTGTTGTCTGGGCATGGTGGGATAATGGCTATGCCCTGACCTATTTTGCACGCAGGGCAACAATTAACGATGGTTCGATTCACAGCGGCGAGCGCACCTACTTTAATGCGCTTCCCCTGGCTTTTACCAATTTCAGGCTTTCAGCAAATTTTATGCAATTTTATGTCGCCCGGGGCACGTCAGGCATCAATCAATTCCATAAGGCAACCGGCAGGGACAAAAACACTTCCATGGAAGAGATAAAAAAAATACTGGCTGCAGGCCCTGATGATGCCCGAGCCATCATTGATGAACTGAAGCTCAAACCAACGCCCTACTATAAAACAACAGATGACTGGCTGCTTTTTTTCTACCCGTCTGAACAGCGGCCGGTATATCTGTTTCTTGATCTGCTTCTTACCCGAATCGCCTACTGGTGGTACTGGTTCGGCACCTGGGATTTTGATAAAAAGGACGGCGTCCATCCCTACTACCAGCTATTTACAGGTCTTGAAATGCAAGATACTGAAATTTCCGGCTCCAAGGGGCTGAACATCAATATGCTCACAGGAGCAATAAAGGCTGAAGGGAAGTCTTTTCAGCTTTCTCAATTGGGCATACAGACGAACAAGGAATTCAGTGAAAAAGAATATTCCACACAAAGCAACTACTGTTTTGATTATATTCAACCGGCACGCCTTGGTGTGCTGATGGATGAAAACATCGCTCAAACCGTTTTCCATAAATTATACATCCGTCGCAAGTTTGACAGGAACTATTTTAAACCGGTACAAGTTTCAGGCATGATTTTCCAATTATGGGAAGTAAAAAGTGATGTGTTGAAGCCCGGGCAGAATAAGTAATACGCCGCAACAGGCGGCGGGATTTTGATAAACAGGCTTTTTCTGCCTCACGGTAAGTACCGTTTCGACAAACGAACCGGAAACCAATTTTACTTAAGCGCTGTCATGCTGCAAAAAAAAAATGGCCGCGAAACGCTCGCCCTCATTGAGGAAGCAAGCCATATCGCAGAAAAGCTGAAAATTAAAAAGATTCTTGTCGTATGCGAGAGCCTTGCGGTTTGGAAGGCCATACTTCCCGTGTACACGAAAAATCAGTTTATTATCGTTATTCCTTCCAGAAGACTCGCTGAAAATATCACCGTTGAAACATTTATCTGCGACTTCAACAGCGTGACAAGAAGCGACCGGCTGCAA
Organism: Deltaproteobacteria bacterium; assembly: GCA_016932595.1. Taxonomy (GTDB): domain Bacteria; phylum Desulfobacterota; class WTBG01; order CAIYCZ01; family CAIRTM01; genus CAIWCT01. Next base: position 9,328 of record JAFGCP010000075.1, on the reverse strand, counting down.
TACATTCTGCGCTCGATTATTGAATCGGGCAAAGTAATACAGGATGAACGAATCCTGTGCGTATACAGTCTTTCAGGCCGAAGGCTGCTTGACACAATGCGCATTGTGTGGATTGAAAGATTTTACGGGCTCATCACGCACCACGATTTGAAAAGAATCGGCAAACATGTCCCTGTTGATCTGCTTTTGCACGTAGCCAATCTTGCCATTGAAATTGCTCAGGAGGGGCGCGAGGGCTCACCTGTCGGAACACTGTTTGTCGTTGGTGATACTGAAAAAGTTCTTGAATTGTCAAAATCCATGATTTTTAATCCCTTTCGCGGATATCCCGAGGACGAGCGCAAAATTACCGACCCGAAAGTCCAGGAAAGCGTCAAGGAGCTTTCTCGGATTGATGGCGCTTTTATCATAAAAGAAAATGGCGCGGTGCATGCCGCAGGCATGTATCTTTTTCCTGATGCTGACAATATAACGCCGATAAAAGGGTTGGGCGCCCGGCATGCCGCGGCATCTGCAATCTCAGAGAATACCGCTGCCATAGCCATTACCGTATCTGAATCAACAGGAACCGTAAGGATTTTCAGCTGCGGCAAGCCAATAAAAACGATCCGCACGTATCGACCCTACACAAATAAACGCAACTAAAACGGAATATTCGCTCATAAAATTCTTTTTCTTCAAGTACGTTGGACGCAGGAAAGTTTGAACCTCAGGCTTAGCAGGAAAATTGAGCCCTGCAAAGCGAATCGTTTTTTATCATCAAAGTCGGGATATTATACAATTTTACTTTTGCCTGTTTTCGGAGTTGCAACATGCCGCAGCCCAACCGTATTCTCATAGCACTGGATCTTGACGGCACATCAGTCTCATATTTTCCCCGACTTGCAATGGACGGCGCGCTTGTTCGGCACCTGGCCTCAGTTCGGGATTCAGGGGTCGCCTGGGTTATGAATTCAGACCGCTATACCGATACCATGGCGGATATTGCATCCATGCTGCCAGCGGAGCAAAAACCGCTTGCTTTGCTAAGCTGCCAGAGGTTCATACATCTGCATGACGGCAATGGCACCTACCTTCCTGTAGAGGCATGGAATGCAGGGCAGACTGCGCGGCACATGGAGCTCTGGAAAAAAATAAGGCCGCTTTTCCCCCAATGGCGCGCACAGGTTGAATCTCAATTTACCCTGCTGGAAAGCGTTGTAAACGATCTGGTCTTTGCCTGCAGGGTTTCGCCGGACAGGACACCGGCTCTTCGCGAAGTCATGCAGCAGTTTATACAGGGGCATCCTGATGCACAAATTTCGGGCAACCAGGAATGGACTTTCATTCTGCATGCATCTTTTTCAAAAGCCAGAGTTTTGAAAAAATGTGCTGAGGTGTTAAGTATACCCACTGATCATGTCATTGCCATCGGAGACGGCATTAATGATATAACAATGCTCAACGGATCTGTAACGAAATTTGTCGGCTGCCCCGCCAATGCATCTCCGGAGGTCATACGGGCAGTCAGAAATGCAGGCGGCATCGTCTCAGATGCACATGAAGCTGCAGGAGCGATTGATATTATTCGGCAGTTTTTGAAAAAACTTCTTTAAAACTCTCCCCCTGCCCTGCTTCACTTCCAGAAATGCGCAAGCCGGCGTTTCAAATTTTCTTTGTCCGGATGAAAAGCATGATCGAGCGCCTCCAGGTTAACGGCCTTAAGCTCTGATTCGGTAAACCCCAAGTGCGTGACAGCCGCAACATATTCCCCGCTGAGGGTAATGTCAGAAATGGCAGGATCATCAGTGTTAATACTGACGGGCACCCCGGCTTCCATGAGGCGGCGAATGGGATGGGCACCCAACGAAGGAACAACTCCTGTATGAACATTGCTGGTCAGGCAGAGCTCAAGCAGTATCCGTTTTTCGCGCAGCAAAGCCATAAGTGCAGGGTCTTCAACCGAACGCACGCCATGGCCGATGCGTTCAGCTTTAAAAACGGTCACAGCTTCCAGAACATTCAGCGGACCGCAGGCCTCACCGGCATGTATGGTGAGATGAAGCCCCGATTTTTTTGCCAGAGCAAAAAGATCAGAAAATGGCCGGGCGGAATTGACCGCCTCATTACCTGCAATGTCAAGTCCATAAAAAGGCCCCGGTTTGAGCCGGGATACATAACGGACGGTTTTTTCCGCCAACCCGCGACCAAAATCCCGGCTGATGGTAAGGACAGGGATAACAATGATATCACAAACTTCCGAGGCTTTTTTGATGGCTGCATTGATCCACTCAATGACATCGCTTTCCCTGAACCTGTTCGGCCCGGCAAAGTGCGTCGGGCTGTAGCGCAGCTCAAGATATTTCACCGCATCAAGGGCAGCCTCCATGACAGCAGTATAGGCAGCATATTCTATGGCTTCCCGGCATGTATAAAATCCCCGATATACTTGAAATTTTTGCAAAAAAGCTGAGAAGCCCGGTAATTCTGCAGTCATGTGAATATAGGGTCGTAGTCCTTCCACGGTGCAGGCAGGCAATTCACCACCATATTTCGAGGCAATGCGAACAAGCGTATCTGGTGAAATGCTGCCTTCCAGGTGGCGGTGCAGATCAACCTTCGGAAATGTTCTCATGCGCTGAAATAGTTCTTTCTTATCCATGATTTTAAAATATAATTGGAATAGTTTTATTAAACAAGTTTTTATATTTCATCACCGGAGAAAACAATGAATATTTCAATACTCACAACTGCAAGACTGCTTGCTCTGCTTTTTATGAGCCTGTCAATGATGCAGTACGGCTGTTCTTCAAATGACTCTCCTCCCTTTTTTACTGCACAGGTAACCAATGTGTATAAAGAACAGACAACTGTTGAGCATTTTTCACTTCTTTATACATGGGAGGAACGCGGAGAGACGCCGTTTCTTAAGCCCTACAGTCTCGCTGCGAAAGAACTCATCGTCGAGGTAATGGAGCCATGCAAGGAAGATACAAGCCGGGTTACCGTCACGACGAAGCGTTTTCCACTTGAAGCAATAGAAGAAATTGCAATAGAGCTTACCGGGGCCGGCAAACAAATCATTGTCAGAACAAAAGACGGGCGCAGGATTACTGCAACCACTAATTTCCCGGCAGTGCTCAAAAAAGACCCTGCTTCCGGATTTGCAGACATGAAAATGTTCGTGCAGGGCAAAAACACTGCATCCGGAAAAAGCGAAGACTACAAACTTGAATTTTCTTTCATTAAAAAAATATCGTCCATTAAAAGAACCGACCGCTGATGCGCTGGTTTGTAACGCAGCCTTTTATAGTTCTTGTGCTGGCATACTGTGCGGGTATTTCTGCCGGTCATGGCGATTGTATCCAGGTGGAGATACTGTATGCGGCAGCAGCCAGCCTGCTGATCGGTCTTCTGTCGACATTATTTTTCAAATCATACAGCGCTGCTGCTGCGTGCGTCTTCGGCCTCTTCTTCTGTATCGGATTTTACAGCCTGTATCAAAAAATTCATCCCGATCCTGCTGGCAATTCTATTCTAAGGTATGTTGACCAGGGAAGCCGGACTATTGAAGCCGTTATAGCCGAACCCCCTGGAGAAACACTACATCGAACAAAACTCCAACTGGCTGTTCGTTCAATTCATGACCGCGACCGGTCAGTTGCGGCAACGGGCAATCTTCTGCTGGGCATCAAAGACTGGAGCCGGAGGTTCAGCTATGGAGACCGCATCAGGTTTTCATCGGCACTGCATACTCCGAGAAATTTCTCAAACCCGGGCGGCTTTGACTATAAACGGCATCTTGCCTATAAAAACATCTATGCAACAGCTTTTCTTGAAAGCGACGCATCTATAACACTGGTCAGAAAAGGAGAAGGCGCTAGATGGCTCGTGTTTATCGAATCACTCCGCAATAAAATTCGCGCAAGCATCACCAATTCAACGCAGCCCCCGTCTCGGGATATTCTCCTTGCGCTGATTATCGGGGAACAGGGAACCATACCGGAACAAATCAGAAATCTCTTCTCGGCACTCGGCATAACGCATATTCTTTCAATATCAGGGTTGCATGTCAGTATTTTTGCGCTGCTGGCATATGCAATTATATTTAATCTTTTGAAACTGTATCCACGGCTGCTGCTGTATATTCCCGCAAAAAAAATAGCGGTATGCACGTCGATATTCCCGGTTTTGGGATACTGCATGATTGCCGGCATGGCAACACCCGCAGCACGGTCAGGGCTTATGGTGGTTTGCTATCTGCTTACCCTGCTGCTTGACCGCCCCCAGCATATGCTCCATACATTATTTGTCGCAGCTTTTTTTATCCTTGCTGTTACGCCGCAGTCACTTTTTGAAATTTCCTTTCAGCTGTCGTTTCTGGCTGTTTTTTTCCTGATCATACTCGTTCCTGCATGGAAGAGTCTCGGGAATAAAAAAAAATCTGGCCCTCTCGGAACATTATCACCGCTCCGGGCAAAACTAACCGCTTATACAGCTGATTCCCTGCGCGCATCCGCCGCTGCGATGCTTGGAACAGCTCCTATCGTTGCATGCTATTTTCACACATTCGCACCATCGGGCTTTATTACAAACCTGGTTATGGTGCCCCTTGCCGGATTTCTGCTGGTACCGCTTGGTCTAGCCGCCGCAATGATGGTTTTTATCTGGCAGCCCGGGGCTGTTCTGATTTTTAAAACAGCCGCGCTGTTCACTGATTTTTTTCTCATTCTTGCGAAAACATTCTACAGCGCGCTTGGGGATGCACTTACGACGTCTACCCCGCTGTTCTGGGAGGTAGTGTTTTTTTACGGCCTGCTTATCCTGTCGGCTGTATGTCGCACAAGGAAGCAGTGGTTACTGTACGGCTGCGGTCTGCTGGCTTTTATTGGCGCAGAATTTTCTCAGGCCTGGTATGCCAACCGGCCCGTTGATAGTCTCTCTGTTACATTTCTTGATGTCGGCGCTGGAGATGCCGCAGTCATACAATTGCCCAATAAAGAAGTTCTGATCATTGATGGCGGCGGACTCATGGATGACAGCTTCGATATGGGCAAAGCAGTCATAGCACCTTATTTGTATTCACAAGGCATAAAAAAAGTTGATTATATCGTTGTTACCCATCCGCACCGGGACCATGTCGGCGGCCTGCCTTACATAGCTGGTAGATTTGCTATGCGTGAATTATGGCATAATGGTGCACATTCTTTACTGGCGCCCTATCAGGCTCTCATGAAAACGGCAGCGCTGAATAAAATTCCAATCATTGCCTGCACTGGAGCCACGAAAATGCGCACAATCGGCACGGTGACTTTTGAATTTTTTAACCCTTCCGGTGAAATTTCCAGCGGCTATGATGAAGACCAGAACGCTACCAACAATAATTCCTTAGTTCTCAGGATATCATACGGTAACGTGAGCTTTCTGTTTGCCGCTGATATATTACATGAGCGGGAAGCAGAACTCATAGAGGCGGGCACCGATCTTTCAGCAACTGTCCTGAAGGTCCCCCACCATGGCGGACAGAGTTCATGCAGCGAAGTATTTCTCAGGGCCGTACAGGCCTCTGTTGCCGTTGTCAGCGGCAGATCTTCCAGAAAGCGGAAGACACCGCACCCGGCTGTTAAACAACGATTAGAGCAGTTGGATATCGATACCTATGTGACGGAACAGAGCGGAGCCATTACCATTAAAACAGATGGCGAAACATTTCACATCCATCAGTACAAAAGCATTTCATCTATTTAATAGAGTATGACTTTTTCAGGCCACTTCTCCGACATACTGATCTTTCCGTCATGAGACACCAGCAGTGCTGAGGTGCCCGGCAGGCTGTCCATAAGCCTTGAGCCTTCCGCCGGGCCAAGAACAAAAAGCGTGGTCGAAAGCAAGTCGCTTTCAAGGCCTGTGGCTGCAATGACTGATACCGACTGCATGCGTTCTACAGGATTTCCAGTGCGGGGGTCTATAATATGTCCTTTACGCCTGCCGTTTTTTTCGTAAAAACGCTCATAGTCTCCAGAGGTTGAAATCGAGGCATCACAGAGTGGCACAAAAGTCATAAAATTATCATCTTTGCGTGGATGGCGCACTGCGACTTTCCACTTGCTGCCATCGGTTTTCCTGCCGATTGCACAAATAGTGCCGCCAGCAGCAACAAGCGCACTGCGTATTCCCTGTTTTTTCAAAACGGCTATAGCCCTGTCAGCGCAATAGCCTTTTGAGAATGAGCCGGCATCTATCCACATGCCTTTTTTTACAAGACGTGCTGTGCCGGCTCCGCCAGATACGGCCTGCTGTAGCTCAAGAGACCGGTAGTCAACATACAGCCGGGCTTTCTTTATTTCCTCCGCATGAGGACCTGCGCCTTTCGTCGAAGGAATTTCCTGCGCAAACCCCCACAGGCGCAGAAGCGGGCCCACAGTTATATCAAGTGCTCCGCCGGACAGACTGCTGAATTTTAATGCGGCCTGTAAAGCCTCTACCGTTTCAGGGCTTATGTTCACGGACGCACCGCCTGCGTTTTTGTTGATTGCTGAAATTTCGCTCGTATTGTCATAGTTGTTCAAGAGCCTGTTTACCCGCTCCATTTCATCAAAGGCTGCGCTTATGGCTGCGCCGGCATTATCGCCATATGCCTTGATCTCGACGAACGTATGCAGCATTTGCCGCTGCTGGGTAACAAGTGTGGCATTGTCTGCAGTACAGATGTCAGCAGATAAAAAACCTAAAAAAAAACTTAGGGAAAACAGTAAATAAGCTGATTTTGCTTCATAAATAGAATAGCGAAAATTTTTCACTCGGCCTCCTTTTGACGAACAATTTCTTTCGCGCTTCAAACAAGTATGGTATGGTCGCTTGTACCATAAATAGACTGAGGTAGAAAGAACAAATGGCTGGCACCTATTTTATTGCGGATGTTCATCTGAATTTCGGCAACGCCGATCAAAAAAAACTATTTGGAGCTTTTCTCGATCATATCAGCGGCGGCAGCCTGTATATTATCGGCGACCTGTTTGATTTCTGGGCAAATAATAAAACTGTGTATGCTGCGCATTCCTGGGTTTTCGATGCATTACGCAGCGTACTGAGCAGAGGATGCACGGTTGGACTGCTCACTGGCAACCGGGATTTTCTTCTGCGCAAAGCAATGGTCGAGCGCTTTGGCATAGCTTATCTTGGTGAGGAGGCCGCGGTAGCCATTGACAGTAAAAGCTTTTTTCTCGCCCACGGGCATACCCTGTGTTTGTCGGACACACAGTTCCTGCGGTACCGCGCCCGCATGTGGCCATTGTTTAAAATGGCTGACCGGGTGCTGCCCGGATGCCTTGAAAATTATCTGGCAGGCAGATTCATGCTGCAAAGCAAAAAAGTGATACAGGCCCAGGACCCCGCCCGTTTTTGTTTTACGCGAAATGCGATTGAAAAAAAATTCAATGATGGCGCCGATTATGTCATCTGCGGCCATACGCATCAGCCGGAAACCTTTCAATCAGGAACACATATTTTTCATGCACTGCCGGCTTGGGATGACATGGCAGGATATTATCTGCACTATGAGCATGATGTATTTACACTGAAGCAGTTTACCCTGGCGGTCTAAACGTGCACAGCGCAAGGCAAAGCTATGGATTTCATGGTAAAAAATGATCTTGAGTTCGCGCAATTCAAAAACATGTCTGGCTTCCCGGAACTTTTTCACGTCGTAACAACACGCACAGGAGGTGTAAGCCCTCAGCCTTTCAGCAGTCTGAATCTTGGCGGCAATACGGGCGATAGTGAAGCCCATGTACGGAAAAATTACCAGCTCCTGTCCCGAGCCCTCGACATTGATCTGCAAACAGTGGTCAGTTCGCATCAGGTGCACGGCACCGACCTGGCAATTATCACTGAAGCACCGCTGCGATCATGCCCCTTCCCTGCCGCCCATGCACTTGATGGTTATGACGGATTCATAACCGCTGTGCCAGGTATACCGCTCATGGTGCGGGTAGCTGATTGCGTACCGGTCCTGTTATACGAACCGGACAGAAAGGTGCTTGCTGTTGTGCATGCGGGCTGGAAAGGGACGGCCGGCGGCATTGCGTCCAGGGCAGCAGTGCTTATGATGGAGCACTGCCAGTGCGATGTAAAAAAAATACGTGCCGGCATCGGCCCGTCCATCGGCCCCTGCTGCTATGAGGTGCGGCAGGATGTGGCTGATCGCTTTAGCAATGCTGCGGGCAAGAACCGGTTCCTCATGCCGGAAGCAGCAGAAAACGTATTTTCTCTTGATCTGCAGGAGGCAAACAGGCAGCAGCTTATTGAGTCGGGCCTTGAGCCAGGGCTCATCGAACTGTCCTGGCTCTGCACAGCCTGCAATTCAAACCTCTTCTTTTCTCACCGTGGAGAAAAGGGAAAAACGGGACGGTTTGCTCTTATTGCGGGCCTTCGCTGTTGAAATAACGCGGTTGAGCACAGCACTTATCCGCGGACGTACTTTAATAATCGTTTCGGACTGTGCAAGACGCGTAACTTTTTTCGGATAATCGATGGTAAAATGCAGCCCCCTGCTTTCTTTTCGCCTGAGGGCCGAGGCAATGATAAGGCCTGCCACTGTCGCAATGTTTCGAAGCTCGATCAAATCAGACGTAATGATGGAATTCCAGTAATATTCGGTTATTTCTTTCTGCAGCATCTGAATCCTTGCCCAGGCCCGTTCAAGCCTTTTTGTGGAGCGGACAATGCCCACATAATTCCACATCAAACGCCTGATTTCATCCCAGTTGTGGGAAATAACAACCATATCTTCAATATCAAGGGCATTGCCGGAATCCCAGGGGGGAATAGCCACCCTGGGATAGGTGCGCTGGTGAACCTGCTGAATGGACTTGATTGCTGCGCGATGTGAGAAAACAAGCGCTTCAAGCAGCGAATTGCTCGCAAGGCGGTTTGCTCCGTGCAATCCCGTGCAGGCAACCTCGCCCGCAGCAAAAAGACCGCTGATATTTGTTTCGCCATACTCATCCGTAAGGACACCGCCGCAGATATAATGGGCGGCAGGAACCACGGGTATGGGCTGCGCGGTCATATCCAGGCCGAAGCTCAGGCATTTTTTATACAGATTGGGGAAACGACCCTTGATAAAGCTGGCGCGTCGGTGTGAGATATCCAGATACACGCAGTCATCGCCGCTTTTCTTGAGCTCGGCATCAATGGCGCGAGCCACAATGTCTCGCGGAGCAAGATCCTTGAGCTCATGGTATTTCGCCATGAACGGCGTGCCATCGCGCAGGCGCAGGATAGCGCCCTCTCCTCTGACAGCCTCGGAAATGAGGAAATTTTTCGCGTCGGCATGATACAGGCAGGT
>JAFGCP010000074.1 GCA_016932595.1 Deltaproteobacteria bacterium | reverse complement strand
TTGCGGCGGGGTGGTTTAGTGTCCAACCGCCGATGCCGCGCAGTGTCCGGTTTCAGTGCGGGATCTTCCAAATAGCTGCTGAAAATAAAAACCCTGTCATCGCTTCAGATAACAGAGCTTTTATTATCGATATGTTGTTGACTGCCTTACAGAGCTGAAAAAATTTCGTCAAGAATCTGCATGCACCGGTCGATATGCTGCTTTTCAACGATCAGGGGCGGCAGAAAACGCAGCACCGTGTCGCGCGTGAAGTTTATGATAAGGCCCTTTTCGAGGCAGCGGCTCACAATGTCGCGGCCGTCAAGGGTGGTTTCCATACCGATGATCAGCCCCGCGCCCCGGATTTCTTTTACGAATTGCGGGTACTTCGTCTTGAACTTTTCCAGCTGTTCCATGAAATAAGCGCCCATGGCGCGGCAGTTTTCAAGCACCGAGCCTTCGAGCAGCACTTTCATCGTGGCAACGCCCGCGGCCATCACCACGGGGTTGCCGCCGAAGGTCGTTGCATGGCTGCCTGCGGTGAATGTTTCAGCCACGGTTTTTCCCGCCAGCATGGCCCCGCCGGGAAGCCCGCCGCCGACGGCCTTGGCCAGGGTCATGATGTCGGGGGCAACTCCCGCGTACTCATAGGCAAAGAGCTTGCCCGTGCGGCCCATGCCGACCTGCACCTCGTCGTAAATCAGCAGCAGGCCCTTTTCATCGCACAGCTCCCGCACGCTTTTGAGATAGCCTTTCGCAGGCATGTTCACGCCGCCTTCGGCCTGAATGGGCTCGAGCATGACGGCGCAGGTAATGTCGCTGACGGCCTCGCGAAGCGCCTTGATGTCATTGAACGGGACGTATTTGAATCCAGGCAACAGGGGGCCGAAGCCATGATGAAACTTATCCTGGCCGGTTGCGGTGAGGGTTGCAAAGGTGCGTCCGTGGAAGGAATACTCCATGGTGATGATCTCATACTTTTTGCCGTCCGAGTGGTCATGGCCATATTTGCGCGCCAGCTTCAGCGCCGCCTCATTGGCCTCGGCCCCGCTGTTGCAGAAGAAAATGCGGTCGGCAAATGAGTTTTTGATGATCAGCTCGGAAAGCTCTGCCTGCGGTCCGGTGTAGAAGTAGTTGGAGACATGCAGGAGCTTGTCGAGCTGCTCCTTTGCCGCCTGCACCACTGCCGGGTGGCAGTGCCCGAGATTGCACACGGCGATGCCTGCAAGGAAGTCCAGGTACTCCTTGCCCTTGTCATCCCACACAAGGCAGCCCTTGCCGTGGTCAAGCACGACGGGATACCGCTTATAGGTCTGAAAAATGCTTTCGTCAGTCGTTTCAACAACATTTACCATGCTCAACCTCGCTTGCCGGTCCGTGCCGGCTGAAAAATTTTCCGCCTCTGGCTCCGCCTATCCCTTTATGCCGTAACAATTTGAGTGCCGATACCGATATCGGTAAAAATTTCAAGTAGCACCGCGTGATCCAGGCGGCCGTCAATTATATGTGCTTTGGCCACTCCCTCGTCAAGGGCCCTGCAGCAGCAGGTGACCTTGGGAATCATGCCGCCTGATATGTCGCCTGAGCTGATGAGCCGCTGCACCTCGGGCTCGGTGAGCGTCGAGAGGAGGCTGCCGCCACTGTCCTTTACGCCTTCGACATCGGTGAGCAGGATGAGCTTTTCAGCCTTCAGCGCGCCGGCAATAGCGCCTGCTGCCGTGTCGGCGTTGATATTGTAGGTCTGGCCATCCTCGCCGCAGCCAACGGGCGCAATAACGGGAATGAACTGGTTTGAGTCAAGAGTATTGATGACGCGGGGGTTCACCGAGGTGATCTCGCCCACGAAACCGATGTCGATGGTTTTCGACGGATCGTTTTTATCTTTTTTCAGCAATTTGCGGGCCATGAGGAGGCTGCCGTCCTTGCCGCTCAGGCCAACGGCCCGGCCGCCGTTTTTGTTGATATGGCTTACGATGTCCTTGTTGATGCTGCCCGTGAGCACCATCTCGGCAATGTCCATGGTCTCCTGGTCCGTCACCCGCAGGCCGTCGATAAAAGCGGACTGCTTCCCGAGCTTATCCATCAGCCCGCCTATCTGCGGGCCGCCGCCATGCACCACCACAGGCCGTATGCCCACATAGCTCAGCAAAATAATATCCAGGGCAAAGCTGTGGCTTAAGGCTTCGTCGATCATGGCATTGCCGCCGAACTTGATCACGAAGGTCTTGTTGGCGAACTTCCTTATATAGGGAAGGGCCTCCATGAGGATATTGACTTTTTCAATGGCTGTCTGCATGGGCATGTCCGTTATCTGTTGATAATTATAGTATATATCTGCTCAAGTCTTCATCTTTTATAAAATCATCAAGCCGCCGTGACACATAGGCCGCATCAATGACGATTTCATCATTCTTGCGCTCCGGCGCCTCGAAGGAGATATCTTCAAGCAGGCGCTCCATGATGGTATGCAGGCGCCGTGCGCCGATATTTTCCGTCTTTTCATTGACTGTTGTGGCGATTTCTGCAAGCCGCGCAATGGCATCCGTAGTAAACACAAGCTTCACGCCCTCGGTCTCCATGAGGGCGATATACTGCCTGATGAGCGCATTCTGCGGCTCGGTGAGTATGCGGATAAAATCCTCCTTGGACAGCGAGTTGAGCTCAACCCGAATGGGAAAACGGCCCTGCAGCTCGGGTATCAGGTCCGAGGGCTTGGAAACATAAAATGCGCCCGAGGCGATGAACAGAATATGATCCGTTCTGACCATGCCGTACTTGGTGGTGACAGTCGAGCCCTCCACAATCGGCAGCAGGTCGCGCTGCACACCCTCGCGCGACACATCGGGCCCGTGGCCGCTTTCGCGGCTGGCGATTTTGTCGATTTCATCGAGAAAGATAATGCCCGACTGCTCCACGCGCTGCACTGCCATGGCCGTCACCCGGTCCATATCGATGAGCTTCTGGGCTTCCTCTTTGGCGATGATATCGCGGGCCTCGGGAACCTTTACCTTGCGCTTTTTGGTTTTTTTCGGCAAAAGATTGCCGAACATATCCTTGATGTTGATATCCATCTCCTCAAGGCCCGAGGCCGAGAAAATTTCAACCATGGGAATGTTCTGCTGCGTGATTTCAAGCTCGATTTCGCGCTCATCGAATTTGCCGTCGCGCAACATGGCGCGCAGCTTCTCGCGAGTTTCAGCCTGCGTTTCGACCTCTGTTTTCTGGCCGTCTTCGATTTGCGGGGGCTGATCTTTGCGTGGCCGGCGCTGCGGGGGCAGCAGCAGGTCGAGCAGCTTTTCCTCGGCGATCTCAAGAGATTTTGTGCGCACCTTTTCAGCTTCCTCGTCTTTGACCTGCTTGACGGCAAGCTCGGTCAGATCGCGGATCATCGATTCCACGTCGCGGCCGACATATCCCACCTCGGTGAACTTGGAGGCCTCAATCTTTAAAAACGGCGATTGGGCAAGCTTTGCAAGCCGGCGGGCGATTTCGGTTTTCCCGACGCCCGTGGGCCCGATCATGATGATATTTTTCGGGGCGATTTCGTCGCGCAGGTCTTCCGGCACCTGCTGGCGGCGCCAGCGGTTGCGCAGCGCTATGGCAACGGCTTTTTTGGCATTGTTCTGGCCGATGATAAACTTGTCCAGGGCGGCCACGGTTTCACGGGGATTTAAGGGATGTCGGGATTCCATATGTTTTTATATCCATTCATATGCCGGGGAGTGACTACAGTCTTTTGTCATCACAGGCGGCAGCGGTTTACAATTCTTCGATGCAGATTTCACTGTTGGTATAAATGCAAATTTCAGCGGCTATTTTCATGGACTCTTCGACAACCTGGCGCAAAGGCAGGTTGCCATGGCGCAGCAGCGCACGGGCTGCCGCCAGGGCATAGGGTCCGCCCGAGCCGATGGCGGCCACGTCATCATCGGGCTCAATCACATCGCCGTTGCCCGAAAGGATAAAAAGATGCTCTTCATTTGCCACGATCAGCAGGGCATCGAGCTTGTGCAGTATTTTGTCGGAGCGCCAGTCTTTGGCAAGCTCGACAGCGGAACGCACAATATTGCCATTGTACTGCTCAAGCTTTTTTTCAAATTTTTCAGAAAGCGTAAAAGCATCGGCCGTAGCTCCGGCAAAGCCGGCCACTATTTTGTTCTGGTAGAGCCTGCGAAGCTTTTTGGCTTTGTGTTTCAAAACCGTGTTATTGTAGCTCACCTGGCCGTCGCCGCCGATGCAGACCCTGCCTTCTTTGCGCAGGGCAAGAATGGTGGTGCCGCGAAACTGTTCCATATTACAAGTCCTTTCCTTCCTTTTTTCTGCTCCGGGGATGCGCCCTGTCGTACACCTCCATGAGCTTGTCGATGTTCAGGTGGGTATACTTCTGCGTGGTCGACAGGCTTTCATGCCCCAGAAGCTCCTGTATGGCCCGAAGATCGGCGCCCGCATTGAGCATATGCGTGGCAAATGAATGGCGCATGCCGTGGGGGCTCATTTTATGCAGCACCCCCGCCTGCAGGGTGTAGGTATCAACTATCCGTGCAATGCTCCGGGCCGTGAGCCTGCCGCCATTGCGGTTGAGAAACAGGGGAGCTTTTTTTTGTGTTCCATCGCCATGGACCGTGCGGCAGTGGTCAGAGCTTGCAGCTATATACCGCTCGATACATGCCGCAGCCTTTTTCCCCACAGGCACCATGCGCTCTTTGCGGCGCTTGCCGAATACTTTAATCGAGCCTGCCGCAAGCTCAAGCCCGGTGCGGTTTAAGCCGACAAGCTCGCTGACGCGCAGGCCGCTCGAGTACAGCAGCTCAAGAATCGCCCTGTCGCGCAGCTGTCGCAGGCAATCCTCAGGGACGCTGTCGAGCACGGCGAACATTTCATCCACGCTCAGGTGCCGCGGCAGGTAGTTGTCCTGCCGGGGCGTCTTCACGGCCTGGGCAGGGTTGTGCTCGATGACGCCCTGCTGCTTTAAAAACCTGAAAAAAGCCTTGATGCTTGAAAGCTTGCGCGCCTGCGAGCTTTTTTTGTTTTTTCCGGCAAGGAAGGCAAGCCAGGCCCGCACCACGAAATTGTCAATATCTGCAAGGCCCGCTGCCGCATAGCCCTTATCCTGCAGGAACAGGTCGAATTCAGCCAGGTCATGCAGATAGCCGCGGCTTGTGTGGGCCGAGGCATTTCGCACAGCGCTCAGGTGCTGTTCAAAGATGCGGATATAGTGTTCAAGCATCGAAGTTTCCAAGCCGCTTAATAAAAAAACATATACTTTTTCAACTAGATAAGCAAGAAAAAAGGCCTCCGGTGCAAGAGGTGACATCTGCATGATGGCTTTTTTTAATGGCATGATTGGTATACTTATGCGGTATTGTAAAATTTAATTTGAAGCAAATTTTTTAGTATGCTATTTTTTAGTTATTCTTTCCTTTTTTAAGCATTGAATCATAAAAATTTTTTCTTTGAAAGGGGGTTTTTATGCACCGTATTTTTCACGTTTTTTTGTTTACCCTGTCACTGGCGCTCCTGGCAAGTATCGCGGTATTCTCTTCAGCGCCGCATCATGCCGCAGCAGCCGGCCTTTGCAAGGTCGGCATTTATGGCACAAACTATTCAGGCTTTTTAACAGATGTCCAGAGCAAACTGAATGGAACCGGCTTGTTTACCCGGGTGGATGTTCACGATGTAAGCATTTACACTCCGGCCCTGGGAGAACTGCAGCAATATACCGCCGTGCTTGTGTTCAGTGATATCGCTTTCAGCGACAATATTGCACTGGGCGATGTGCTGGCAGACTATGCAGATGCCGGCGGCGGGGTTGTAGTAGCTACCTTTGCATTCAATAACACAGTCCTTAATCTTAACGGGCGGATCGTAAGCGGCGGCTACCTGCCTTTCACACAAGCTGATCAGAGTTCAGGAACACCGCTCACGTTGATTCCGGATGTGCCGGCCCATCCCATCCTGGCAGGCGTGAATTCCTTCGACGGAGGTTCAAATAGCTACCATGAAACAATCTCCCTGACTGCCGGTGCGTTCCAGGTGGCGCATTGGAGCAACGACGTTCCGCTGGTGGCCACAAAACAACCGACCACGGGGAAAATCGTGGGTCTGAACTTTTACCCGCCCTCCAGCGATGCCAGAGCGGACTTCTGGGATGCCACAACCGATGGCGCCCGGCTGATGGGCAATGCACTGACCTGGGCGGGAAATTGCATCACAGAAGACACTAGCGGCGTTGTTGGCATTTATGGGGCAGCCAGTTCAGACAGGTTGACGGATATCCAGATTAAACTGCACAGCACCGGTTTGTTCACCCGGGTTGATATTCATAATGCAGGCGCTTATACTCCGAGTCTGGGAGAGCTGCAGCAATACAGTGCCGTATTTGTGTTCGGTGATGCTTCTATATATGACAGAATCGCACTAGGTGATGTTTTGGCAAACTATTCAGATGCCGGAAGAGGCGTTGTAGTGACTGCTTTTTCGTACACGACTGGCTTTACGAGTGACATGCAGGGGCGGATCTTAACCGGCGGCTATCTGCCTTTTACAACGGGTGGGTTTACCCAAAATACGCTGCTTACTTTAATTCCGGACCTGGATAATCATCCTATTCTTGCAGGTGTCAGTTCCTTCGACGGAGGTACAAGCAGTTACTGTGGCACGATTTCCCTGACTGCCGGTGCGACACAGGTGGCGCATTGGAGCAACGACGTTCCGCTGGTGGCCACGAAAAAGCCGAGCGCCGGCAAAATCGTTGGCCTGAATTTTTATCCGCCTTCCAGCGATGCCAGAGCGGACTTCTGGACTGCCACAACAGATGGCGCTAGGCTGATGGGCAACGCACTTGCCTGGGCGGCCTGTATTGATAATGACAATGACACCTATGGACAAAACTGTGTTGCGGGGCCTGACTGCGATGACAATAATTCCGCAATTTACAACCCGATTCCCTATTACCGTGATGCCGATGGCGATGGTTACGGCAATGAAGACAATGCCTCGGAATTCTGCTTTCTGACGCCGCCTGCAGGCTATGCAGATAACAGCAGTGGCTTTGACGTTGATGATGCGGATGCCTTTTATACCGACATCTTACCGACATGCGCTGTAAAAATTATACCCGGAGTTCTTGGCCGGCTTATCGGCGACAAAGAGAGAACCAGACCACTGCTGGTCATTGCCGCGAGGGGCGCGGAATTCGGCGATAACGCGACTATCACGTGGGAGTCTGATGCGATTGAGGTTTTAAGCGCACGAGTATTTTTCAAGCGGTTCATGTTCATGCGGGCGACGTTCAACGGCGACCCGCTTGAGTGGGAGGAATACCGCGTGCTTATCGGCGATTGCGAAGGCGCGATCAAATGGGCAAGATGATGGCAGGCAGAACCTCTTAATCTTTTACAAAACAGCATAAGCTCCGTTTACCTGTTATCAGGGTGAGCGGGGCTTTTGTGTTCAGGATTGCGGGCGTCCGATAGCACCCTTGATACAACAAAAGTCTTGAGCGCAAACGGTTATGGAATTTGTTGCTTGGTTGTTTTTAAAGGACATGACCTCCAAAAACGTTTTATAATTGTATCTAAAATGATTTTATGATTTGCTATTCAACACAAACTACATTTAAAAGGAGGGCAAGCAATGAAGAAAGCATGGCTGGTGATGTTAGTTGCGGTGTGTTTCTGTTGTACGCTGGCTGCAGGCACGAGTCAGGCAAGAGAGGTCAAACTCAGCCTCACGTCGTCCTCATTCGGTGGCTCTAGCGTAGCCACCAATGCGCTGATTATAAATGCCGCCGTCTCCCTGGTCCTCGACGATGGCTCCCGCGACAACGACATCGGCCTCGGCGGCACCTCTGCGTTCATGTTCCTGAACCGCTTTACCCCCGCCTCCGGTGAGTACCCTTTCAGCCTGACAGAGGTTCAAGTTTATTTTAGCACTACCGGTTTGGTCAATAATGGGGATAATATTACACTGGTGGTCTATGAAAATACTTCCGGCAACACCGATCCGGCTGTGGGCTCAAACTGGCTGGCTTCCTTCTCTGCAACGGTTCAAACTTTGGATGCCTGGAATGTCTACTCGCTGCCTTCGCCCGTTACTCTGAATGGCCCGGGCGACGTGATCATTGGCGTAATCGCTCTTGAAACGCCGGGGACAAACTACTGGCCTGCCTCGATTGATCAGACGGCTACCCGGGCGCGCTCGTGGATAGGCTGGTGGAATGCTTCTCCGCCACCCTCCCCTGCGACCCTGCCGCCCGACAACACCTGGAATCTGATTGACACTTTTTTCCCTGGCAACTGGATGATCCGCGGCTATGGCCTGGCTGCCTGTATTGATAAAGATGGAGACACCTATGGCGACAACTGCAGCGCGGGCCCCGACTGCAACGACAACAACTCCGCCGTAAATCCGGGGGTAGCGGAAGTATGCGGCAACGGCATTGATGACGACTGCGACAATCAGACCGATGAGGGGTGCGCACCATCCACTACAACTACGACAACCCCAGCATCGGAATGTATTGATGACGATAGCGACGGTTACTTGGCAGGCGATAACTGCACGCCGGAAGACTGCAACGATACGGATGCATTTTACACCGATATCTGTCCGGACTGCACGGTAAGGGTTATTCCCAGAACTCTTGGCTGGCTGACTGGCGACAAAGAAAAAACCAGGTCGTTGTTCGTCATTGGCAAGAGGGGAACGGAATTTGACGAGAACCCGGTGATAAAATGGGAGTCGGATGCGATAGAGGTAGTGAGAACGCGCGTGCTTTTCAAGCGGTTCATGTTCATGCGGGCGAAGTTCAACGGCGCGCCCCTTGAGAAGGAAGATTATCGCGTGCTTATCGGCGACTGCGAGGGCTCAATCAAATGGGCAAGATGATTGCAGTCAGCGCCTGCTGATGCCTTAATCTGCAGCCACAACAGAACATGCCCCGTTCATCTTTTATCAGGGTGAACGGGGCTTTTTTTTGCGGAGAAGCAGGATCTTTTGCTGTACAAAAAACAAGCGGCCTTCCCCAACGGGCAGGCCGCTTGAATATTTTAGAGCATTTTTCTAAATACTGTAGCCCTGTTAAAGGTAATTGTGAAGACACTTTTCGTTCGCCCTGAGCCAGTCGAAGGGTGAACGGTCAAATGCCAAAAAAACAAAGGTCTGTTCATGGTTCAACAAGCTCACCACGAACGGGTCTGCCGCATATGTATTAACGACTACAAAATAAATAAAAATGCTCTAACAAAACGGACAGCTCACGGGTAGCGCTTCAGGAAATCTTCATAGGCTATTTTCAGCCCCTCTTTCAGCTCTGTTTTGTGGCGCCAGCCAAGGCTGTGCAGCTTTGACATATCCAGCAGCTTTTGGGGCGTGCCATCGGGCTTTGAGCTGTCCCAGCTGATGCTGCCTTTAAACCCCGTGGTTTCGGCAATCATTTCCGCGATTTCCTTAATGGTCTGGTCAGCTCCCGTGCCGATATTGACATGCTCGGCTTCATTATAGGTATGCATGAGGGTATAACAGGCATGGGCAAGGTCATCGACATAGAGAAATTCACGCCGCGGGCTGCCCGTGCCCCAGCAGACCACTTCGGCAAGCCCCTGCATTTTAGCCTCATGAAACCGGCGTATGAGCGCGGGGATGACATGGGAGTCTTCAGGGTGGTAGGTGTCGCCCGGGCCATAGAGGTTTGTGGGCATGACTGATATGAAGTTGCAGCCGTACTGCTTGCGATACATCTGGCAGAGCTTGATGCCGGCGATTTTTGCTATGGCATAGGCCTCATTGGTCGGCTCAAGAAGGCCTGTGAGAAGACAGTCTTCCTTGAGGGGCTGAGGGGCCAGCTTCGGATAGATGCAGGATGATCCCAGAAACAAAAGTTTTTTGACCTTCTGCTCCCAGGAGCTGTGGATGATATTGCTCTCGATCATCAGGTTTTCGTAAATGAACTGGGCGGAATACACATTATTAGCCCTGATGCCGCCAACTTTTGCAGCGGCGAGAAACACGTACTGCGGCTGCTCGGCCGCAAAGAAATCGCGCACCGCCTGCTGGTTGGTAAGGTCAAGTTCGTCCAGGGTTCGCAGGATGAGATTCGTATACCCTTCTGCTTCAAGCCGTCTTTTTATGGCGGAGCCTACCAGGCCCAGATGTCCGGCAATAAAAATTTTAGCCGATTTTTCCATAGTAAACCCAGAGTCCGTTTCCTTGTATAATGTTTAATAGTGCATAAGCCATGCAAAAGGCTTCTGCGCTGCTGCGGCCAACGCCGTCACAAGCATTACTATAAAAAACATACTTCAAACCGCTTCATATTGCAAGAAAGTGCTGCTCATTGCCTGCAAAACAGTCCTTGTGCGGCGCAATCCTGTCACATGGCGCAGCGGTTGCAGAGTGAGCGATGGGGGCGCAGCGCGTAAATCAATGGGCTGCTTAATTATGGAAAGACAATGCACTGAGCGTGCCGTTTTTAAGGATATAAAAAAAGTCCTGTTGAAAACTTTTTTGCAGGGCTCTTTGAGGGCCAAACAGAGCTGTTTGTTTCTAACTATCTACAATAGCTTGCTTAATATTCTGCTCAATTTTTGAGCAATGCCCCAAATAGCCCCATTTTGCCAGCCAAAGAGCATTTTTCAACATGGTTTTCCACAGCAATCTCACAAAGGGTGTGGATTAAAGCCACAACCCTGCCTTATGCCTTTATTTTTTTCATATGCGCGTGTGTGGCGGTCAGTATATGCTTAACATCAATGCGGATTTTAATAAAGAATCCAGGGCTGCGGCAGAAAAATTTTTTCATAGGCGCTGAAGGCATAGCGGTCGGTCATGCCGGAGATAAAATCGCAGACATCGGTTGCAAGGCTTCCGGAGTTATAGTTTCTGCCGGCTTCCCTGTAGAAAGAATCAGGCGTCTCAAGGTAATATGCATAGAGTTCCGTAAGAATTTTCGATGCTTTTCTGAAATCGTTATAAACGGCGTTTGAGCTGTAGACACGTTGATCAAGAAACTGCCGCAATTTTCGTGCGGCATCAAGAATTTCCGGGCTTGCCGAAATTTTTTCAAGGCCGCAGGCCATGGTGGCATGTATGACGTCATGGA
Organism: Deltaproteobacteria bacterium; assembly: GCA_016932595.1. GTDB lineage: Bacteria > Desulfobacterota > WTBG01 > CAIYCZ01 > CAIRTM01 > CAIWCT01. Next base: position 1,062 of record JAFGCP010000074.1, on the reverse strand, counting down.
CCATTTTGCCGATGCGCTTTGCATGGGTCGAGCCAAGCAGGAGCATGAATTCTACGCCGGCGCCCTGCAGCTCTTTTGCGGCTATGACGCGGGCCCGCAGCGCGTCGTCAAGGTCGTGATTGAGATAGGCGATGGAGTCGGCAATGCGCACGATCTGTCCCTCAAGGGTTTCCGGCATGAGCGACAGGTCGTCGGTCAGAATCGGGCCCCCGCGCTTTGAATGCTTGAGAATGCCGTCGCGCACTTCATGGGTAAGGTTGAGCTGTTCCAGAACATCAACCACGCGCAGGCTTTGTTCGGGATGCCGGAATCCGCCCGGCACGATTCTGTTGAGCACATCCTCGCCCGCATGGCCAAATGGCGTATGTCCCAGGTCATGCGCCAGGGCTATGGCTTCGGTCAGGTCTTCGTTGAGGAACAGCGACTTTGCGATTGTTCGGCCGATCTGCGCAACTTCCAGCGTATGGGTGAGGCGTGTGCGGTAGTGGTCACCGGAGGGGGACAGAAAAACCTGCGTTTTGTGCTTCAGACGGCGGAAGGCCTTTGAGTGGATAATGCGGTCGCGGTCATGCTGGAAAGCCGGCCTTAAGTCGCATTCTTTCTCCCGCTGCGGCCTGCCCCTGCTCTGGCAGCTGAGCTTTGCCCGGGGCGAAAGCGTGGTCCTTTCAATCTCTTCAAGCCGCTCGCGAATCAGCATGGGCCATTCTCATATAACGGTTGTATGTATACTGTGCTAAAATAATATGAACGGGCATATAATTGCAATTTAAAAAATTGCTTGTGGCAATGCAATCTATATATTACTAATAGTAATGCCCCCGCCTGCAAGGCGGTGAAACCCGGAGCTTAAAATTGATGTACTTGATGCCTGCTTTTTCAAGTCAGAATCCCGGTAAAAAAAGAGTACGCTAAGGAGTTTTTCAAAATGATAAAAAACAGTGGCGCCCTGGTAACTTTCGCCTTACTGCTGTGCACAGCGGCATGCTCTATCAATCCCACCACGTTTGAAAGCGAGTTTAATGTGGTGAGTGAGTCAAAAGAGGTAAATATCGGCCGCGGCGC
>JAFGCP010000460.1 GCA_016932595.1 Deltaproteobacteria bacterium | reverse complement strand
TCAACCGGATAGTCGCGCATGTAGCCATAGCCGCCGAATATCTGCACGGCGTCGGTGGTCACGCGCATGCACACATCAGAGGCATACAGCTTGGCCATGGAAGAGTACTTGGACATGTCTTTCGCGCCGGCATCGCAGTAGCGGGAGGCCTGATAGGTAAGCGCCCGGGCTGCTTCGATCTCGGTTGCCATATTAGCCAGCATATGCTGCACGGCCTGATGGGAGATGATCGATTTGCCGAAGGTGACGCGCTCATAGGCGTATTTGATGGACTCATTGAGCGCACCGGTAGCAAGGCCCACGGCCTGTGCTGCGATGCCCGTGCGGGTCTGGTCAAAAGTCTTCATGGCCACCATGAAACCCATGCCCTCCTTGCCGAGCATCATGTCCTTTGAAACCTTGCAGTCTTCAAAGACAAGCTCGCGGGTCGCGGAAGCCCGGATGCCGAGCTTCTTTTCCTTCTTGCCGAAGGTGAATCCGGGCTGGCCCTTTTCAAGAATAAAAGCGCTTGCGCCGCGGGGGCCTTTTGAGGGATCGGTCTTGGCGACAACCGAATAGGTCTCTGCCTCGCCGCCATTGGTGATCCACTGCTTCACGCCGTTCATAATAAAATAATCGCCGTCTTTTTTCGCTGTCGTGCGGATGCTGGCGGCATCGCTGCCCGCGGCCGACTCGGTAAGGCCGAAAGCTGCTATTTTTTTGCCCGCAGCGATATCGGGCAGATATTTCTGCTTCTGCTCATGGCTTCCGAACAGCAGTATCGGATAGGCGCCAAGGCCGCTTGCTGCAAAACTCACGGAAATGCCGATACAATATTTGCTGAGCTCTTCAACAACCAGGTTGTTGTCAAAATTTCCGAGTCCCATGCCGCCGTACTCTTCGGGTATATAGATGCCGAACAGGCCGGCATCAGCCAGCACTTTCAGCACATCCCAGGGAAACTCTTCCGTCTCATCAAGTTCGGCCCGCACGGGGATGATCTTTTCGCGGGCTATCTTGCGCGCCAGGGCAACCATCTGCACCTGCATGTCATTCAAACCATAATCCAGCATAATGTCGTACCTTTCTCTGATTATTACCAACGAATTAGAGCCGAGCCCCACGTCAATCCCGCGCCGAAGGCATCAAGAAGTATCAAATCATTTTTCTTTATCCGGTGCTGCCGGTTTGCCTCGTCAAGGGCTATTGGAATAGATGCCGCTGAAGTGTTGCCGTATCGCTCAATGTTCATGAACACTTTTTCAGGGGGCAGTTTCAGCCGCTTGGCTATGGCATCGATAATGCGTACATTTGCCTGATGGGATACCAGCAGGTCGATATCCTTTCCGGTCAAATTGTTCTGAGCAAGGGCGGCAAGCGCCGCCTCTTCAAGCGACTTGACCGCAACTTTGAAGACTTTGTTGCCGTCCATTTTTATATAATGCTGGCGATTTTCCATCGACTCCTGCGAAACGGGGCTAAGAGATCCGCCGCCGGGAATCAGCAGAAGATCGGCATAGGCGCCATCGGCGTACAAACTCGTCGATAAAATACCGCGGTCACCCTGCTCGGCGGCAAGCACAACGGCGCCTGCGCCGTCGCCGAACAGAACGCAGGTCGTACGGTCCTGATAGTCGGTGAATTTTGACAGTGTTTCAGCGCCGATGACCAGAATCTTCTTGTACATACCCGACCTGATAAACGCGTCGGCCACTGACATCGCATAGAGAAACCCCGTGCAACCTGCAGAAAGGTCAAATGCCGCAGCCCGGTTGGCCTTAAGCATGTGCTGAACAAAGCAGGCAACCGACGGCATGGGCATATCCGGCGAAATGGTCCCGACAATAATCAAATCGAGCGCATCGGCGGCAATGCCCGCCATTTCAAGGGCGCTCAGCGCCGCCCGATAGGAAAACGTGGACGTGCAGTCGCCGTTTTCAGCTATGTGCCGCTCCCGTATGCCCGTACGTGTGATAATCCACTCGTCGGTAGTATCAACAAAAGACTCAAAATCCTTGTTGCAGAGCACCTTGGCAGGTACGCTTGAACCCGTGCCGATAATTCGTGATCTAAGCATTGTGACGGCTGTCAAATTAAATGAGTGTTTGGGGCTTTATTCAGCGGCGACGGCAATAACTTCTTTGCCGTTGTAATAACCGCACTTGGCGCAGGCATAATGGGGCCTTTTTGGCTCCTTGCACTGCGGGCAAGCCGCAACATTAACCGGGGTGAGGGCATGATGCGACCGGCGTGAATCACGCCGCGCCTTGGACATCTTTTTTTTCGGTTGTGCCATGGGTCACTGTCCCTTTTCTGATAATTAAAAAACACATGCTCACTTCTTGAGCTTTTTTAACACGCTGAATGGCGATAAAGTTTCAAGACTGCTGCTCTCCGCGCAGGAACATGCCTGCTCATTGAGATTTACGCCGCAGCGCACGCAGAGCCCTTTGCATGCTTCCTGACAGCGGGGATACTGCGGCACATTCAGATAAATCTGCTCTGCTATGAATCGGCGCAGATCAACAGGCTCCCCCTGCTTATAGTAGACAACCTCAATATCTTCAGCTCCCAGTTCCTTCTCTTCCACAGGTGATTCTTTGGATTTCGGCCAGAAGATATAACGAAACCGGGCTTCCAGCGGCCAGACAAACTCCTTCAGACACCGCACACAGAAAAGTTCCAGGGTCGCCGCACATGAACCTTCCATAACGACCTGCGGCTTTGGAAGATGAAACTGCACCTCAAGTTCAATCGGTGAAGCAATACGAAACAGGCCTTCGGTGTCTGTCAGGATTCCTTCAAGCGCTGCAGCATGCCACTGCGTAGACAGCCGAAAGCCGTCATGAGGTATATCGTCGATGCGTACAGAATAAAAAGCACTCATTATAAAAAATTAGAAGTGTATTCTTACTAATATTGATCCTGTTTGTCAATGCAAATTTTCACATTTTAGAAAATATTGGAAACAAAATAATAAAAAAAATATCTTTTAATAAAAAACAACCAGGTAAGCTTTACAAATACTATCCCCCGCCCTTCATGCAGAACGAGGGATTAGTATGCATATAAATAGTTATATTTTTTAACAGTCGAGCACTTCCTGCTTATGACTGGCAAAATCAAGATAGATGATTTTTTTCGGCACCACTTTGATGAGGACATAGTTGGGATCAGCAGGGCCCTGCTTCCAGAAAGCAGTCCATTTTTCTTTCCACTTTTCAGCCCTGATTGTATCAGACGTCACGACTTCAGCTTCTCCAAGAGCATTGATGCTGCTATGGTCGGCTGGCCGATACACAAAAACGCCTGCTTTGCCGTTTTTCTTCACCTCGGCAACCTTGTTGGAGCCGGCACCGGTGGCAAACCAGAAAACCAGGTCGTCGCCCAGGGGCAGATTTTCCATCATACGTCCCTTGGGGCTCCCGTTTTCATCAATGGTGATAAGATTTGAATAGTCATAGGTTTTAAAAAACTGCTGAATTTTGTGTTTGAGTTCATCCTGAGCCATATGCATCCTCCTGTTCAGTAACCGATTTATATATGTTTAATTAAATACTATACCATACTCTGTCCGATACGGGCAAGCTGTAAAGGGCGTCTGCCATCGCAGGCTGTCAGACGCCGATGCGGGCAAGCGTCCGCACCTGGCGCATCAAATCCTCAAACTGGTCGGGGTAGAGCGACTGCGGGCCGTCTGAAAGAGCATGCGTCGGGTTATGGTGCACCTCTACCATAAGCCCGTCGGCACCTACGGCAACGGAGGCCCGCGACAGCGGTATGACCTGATCGCGGCGGCCGGCCGCATGACTCGGATCAGCGATAATGGGCAGATGGCTCAGCAGTTTCACCGCTGATATGGCGCTCAGGTCAAGAGTGTTGCGCGAGTGATCTGCAAATGTGCGCACACCGCGCTCGCACAGGATGATGCGGTGGTTGCCCTGACACATGATATGCTCGGCTGCCATGAGAAATTCGTCGATCGTCGCGGACATGCCTCGCTTCAGAAGGATGGGCTTTGAGCTTTTGCCCGCCCGCTTGAGAAGGCTGAAGTTCTGCATATTGCGCGCTCCGATCTGTATGATGTCCGCCACCGCCTCGACCCGGTCGAGCACATCATGATCAATGGCCTCGGTCACAATGGCAAGGCCGGTGCGCCGGCGCACCTCGGCAAGTATCTCAAGACCCTTATCCTCCAGGCCCTGAAAGCTGTAGGGAGACGTACGCGGCTTAAAAGCGCCGCCGCGAAAAATCGTGGCCCCTGCCTTTTTGACGGCCTCGGCGATAATGAGGCACTGCTCAAGGCTCTCTACGGCGCAGGGCCCGGCCATCACGGCTATGTCGCCGCCGCCGATTTTTTGATTTCCCACCGTAACTACCGTGTTTTCAGGTTTCATCTCGCGGCTCACAAGTTTGAAGGGCTTGGAAACCCGTATGGCGTCCTTCACGCCATCCAGGGCCGTAAAATTGCCCGGATCTATGGGCCCGGCATTGCCAAGGATGCCGATGGCGGTGCGCTGTGATCCCGGCATGGGCGCCGGGGTGAAGCCGAGCTCTTTGATGGTATGTACAACCGCGTCTATCTGCGCCTGCGTGGCGTTTTGTTCCATTACTATAAGCATGCTGATCTACTCCATACACATGGTTGCGGGCATGCGCCCTGTGTGACGCAAAAATAGTATCATGACATGCTGCAATCTGCAAAAAATATATGCATGCTTCTTCTAGTAAACAGGAGTCAGGAGTCAGAATTAAAGAATTGTATTCATCATGAAAAAATAGCGGAAATGTTGCAGTACCTTACAGATTCCCATTGAAAAGGGATCAAAAGCCGGACACGAACCTAACGCGAGTTGAATGTGTAGGCCGGCACAAAGCGAAGCGTGTCCGGCAT
>JAFGCP010000459.1 GCA_016932595.1 Deltaproteobacteria bacterium | reverse complement strand
TCTATGAATTACTTTTGTAATATTCGGATAGGCTCTTAGTACGTGGCAGGTAGAAAACAATAGGTAACTTTGCCGGATGAACTCTGTAAAGTAATGTCCACGATTAATCCGGAACATCTTGAGCTTGTCTTTTTCCAGCCGGGTTGCTATAGTGCAGCTCTCAAAAAACATCCTATGAGGAAGCCGCGCGTCATGAAAATACGTACAGCCGTTATCCTGTTTTTTATCATCCTTCCCTGCAGCGCCCATGCGATCAGCGAGGCCGATTATGCCAGTCAGTATGCCGCCAGGGTCAGGCCACTCTATGAAAGCGGAACTTTTGGCGAATTTGCAGGCACAGACGGGCTGCTGATCAAATATTCGGCGTTTGAGCATGATAACGAAACAGGAGCGCTGATCATTCTCCATGGCAAATCAGAGTCGTACATAAAATATGCAGAGCTTGTATATGATCTTCAGGATACAGGGCTTTCCTGCTATTTGATGGACTTCCGGGGTTTTGGTTTTTCGGAGCGCCTGCTCGATGACGATTCGCAGAAAGTATATGTCGACAGTTTCGATGACTATGTTGAGGACCTGCAAACCTTCATTGACGACATTGTCATGGCAAAGCCGCACGCGAAGCTGTTCATTCTTGCCCATTCAATGGGAGGTTGCATTGCCGCGCGCTATCTTGAAAAAAACCCGGACAGCCTCGACGCGGCAATCCTGAACTCCCCGATGCTGCAGATCAACACGGGCAGCTACCCCCCTTCCGTCGCCTATGCCATAGCCTCCCTGGCAACGACCCTCGGCATGGGCGCCCACTACGCCCTGGGGCAGGGACCCAGGGATGATCCCTATTTTTTTGACGCCACCACGACGCACAGCTATGCGCGCTGGTCAACATGGGAGGAGGACCTGATCCCGAACAACCCGGTCATACGATCGGGCGGCGCCACCTACAGCTGGGTGAAGCGCTCGATGGAGACGGGGGCCTTTGCCCGCAGGGAGGCTGCCCGCGTTGCAACACCGGTGCTGCTGCTGCAGGCTGAAGAAGACACGTTTGTGCGGCAGGAGGGCCAGGATTCTTTTTGCGACAGGGCGCAGGACTGCACGCCGGTGTTTTTTTACGGCAGCCGTCACGAGATACTGATGGAGACGGACGCCATCCGCAATCCGGCCCTGAACACCATCAAAAGCTTTTTGGGCAAACATTTGAAAGCCGAGTAAAAAACCCCGGCCCGCGGCATCCGAAAGAATGAAAATGAACTATCGAAAAAAGCATGTCGGCCATGCTTTCTGGCAGGCAACCGCGTGCATGTGCAGTCATGCTCAGAAAAGCTTTTCCGGAGAAAAATGAAATGAGAAAAGGGAAAAGTGCGTTTCAAAATGCGGGAACAGGCATTGCGGCCTGGGTGATCCTGATTTCTCTCTCACTGATCGCCTGCGGTTCCGATTCCGCCGAACCGGTCTCCGCGAAGAAGGCGAAGTCACAGCCCGCAGCCGGGCAGAAGGCGGTCAATCCCGTAACCATCACCCTCGAGGAGTACGCCGCTCTTGACGAGGAAATGCGCATGACCATAGCGGGTTCCTTCGCGGAAAAGAACGAACAGTTACTCAGGCAACGGGCAGCCAGGGAAGAAGAAAAAGTGGAAAAACTCCCCGAGGGAACCATGTACCATGCAACCAAATATGATTTTTCCCTCGTGCCGACGGATACCGACGTTGACAGCCATCTGACGGCCCTGGCTGAAGAAAAACCGGCTACAAGGGTGAGAGACGCAGCCGCGGCGTTCATCACGCAAAAGAACATTGACGTAGTATCGGTAGGGTTGGAAAAGAAATAATCCGCGCCACATGGGTGCTTCCATGCGCACCGATTCAGATTCAGATCGCAGGGTGAACCGTGCGCGCCGATACCTTTTTATGCTTCTTACTGTGTATACTTTGCCAACAACGTTCCCTGGTACTGGTACTGATCTGAAAAAAATTCACGGGGTATGAAGCGCATGGTTAAAAACAAGGGGCAGACAAACCACCAAAAGCAAAAAACAATTCAACCGATAAAGCCAGATTCGGATCAAGGCGACCCCGTTGCAGGGTATATCAAAAAAATGCCCCCCGTTTTAACCTTGTGGCTTGTGCCCATAGCATTCTATTGTATCTGGTTCATGCTTCTGACCTATCCTTCGATCCTGAACTTTTCAACCCATTTTTTTGCCGACAACGGCGACGGGTTTCAAAATGTATGGAATATCTGGTGGGTTAATGAAGCGGTTGCCAGGCTTGGCACTCATCCCTGGCATACGCACTATCTGCATTATCCCGGCGGCATATCCCTGATTCCGCATACGCTCAATGTTTTCAATGGTTTCCTCGGAATTCCCCTGCAGTGGTTTTTTGACCTGGTCAAAACGCATAACATTATCGTTATTTTCAGTTTCGTCGCTGGTGGCCTCACTGCCTTTCGTCTATCGTGGCATTTATCCGGCTGTTTTTGGGGAAGCCTTATAGCAGGCTGGATTTTTACGTTTTCAAATTATCACTTTGCTCATGCAGAAGGGCATCTGCAGCTTGTCTCCCTCGAATGGATTCCATTATTTGTGCTCATGTGGTGGAAACTAAACAAGGAACCATCCGCACTGACCGGTACATATGCGGGATTGTCCCTCCTGCTCGTCTTGCTTTGCGATTATTATTATTTTTTGTATTGCATTCTGATCGGCGCCCTCATTTTTCTCCGGACTCTCCTGCTGCAGCGGCAGGAGCAGAAAAGCTGGTCTTTTTCAAATAATCGGAACCTGCTGCTGGCGCTTTTTGTATTTGCAGGAGTAGTTGTGCTGACCTGCGGTCCTTTGATCCTGGGGCTTGCCCGTGTTGCCCGGGAAGGCCCTATGTCAGGCGCGCATGACCCTGTGGCAAGCTCCCTTGACCTGCTTGCTCCGTTTATACCGGGAGGCCACTGGATGTTTCATTCTCTGACAAAATTTTTTTGGTCTCAATTACCTTCCAACATTCATGAAACCAGTGTGCACTGGGGAATCTCGACCTGTATTCTGGCCCTTATCGGCTGGTGCACCAGGAAGAAACTCCCGTTAAAGGGCGCAGGATTCTGGATTTTCTCGCTTGTTTTTTTTACTTTGATGGCACTGGGGCCGAAAATTCATGTCGCGGGCAAGGTGCTTGCGGAGATTCCAGGCCCGTACCGGTTACTGGAACTCTGCATCCCGTTCCTGAAGCTCTCGGGAAATCCTGTTCGCATGTCGGTTATGATTTTTCTGTCCCTGGGCCTGCTTGCAGGCGCCGGCTTCGAATATCTCTGGAACAAGCGAAAAAAAAGCCTGCGTCTCCTTTCATTATGTTTGCTTGGACTTTTGCTCCTTGAGTATTTTCCAAAACCCATTCCTAACACACCGCACGTTTACCCTGAATTTATTAAAAAGTTGGGGTCTTTGTCGCCACACTATGGTTTGATCGATCTTGGCAAAGCCTTTAGCAAAACCGAGTCGCTTTACTATCAGACTTTCCACCGCATTCCTGTATTTGTGGGATATACCTCAAGAACGCCATACAATGTAATCGTCCAGGACAAAAAAATCGTGCAGACAATGAAGCAGGGAGATTGGAAAACGATCTGTCAGGATATGGGTTTCCGCTACCTGATCGTGCCGCCTCAAACAGTGCTGAAGCCGCAAGTCGGAAACCGAAAAATCATCCTCGAGCCGTTCCTCTCTTTAGGGCCTTTTAATGTAATTGATCTGCAGAACGAACAGACAGGCTGGACGTGTAAGCCAAGGAGTGCTGCGGAGAACTCTCAGTAAACGCGCCCAGCGGAAAATGTTCCATTTTGCCATCAAGACTTAAAGGGGGCCGCGGTTCTATTTAGTATCTTCCGCCGGCTTTTTGGGGCGCCCGATGGCGCGCAACTCACCGCTGATTGTATGCTTCGTTGTCAGCATGCAGATAAAATCTCTGCTCCCGTAAGCAAGCCTCCGGTCCATCTCCCCCTTCATCGCCTTCTTCTCTTTCAGAAGACCTCTTACAAACTGCCGATATTCATTTATTCATGGATGTTCCCTACCCTGTCGCCTTCATCCTTCTTCATTCTCCCTTCCTACTTCCCGTTTGACTGAATCGTCATCTCCCCGCCATGCTTTTTCGGCATTGTGTTCAGAAGGAAATCAGCAGCTTGAGCGCGTTTTTCGGCATCGGCTGAAAAGTGCATGGCAATGAAGTTCCAGGCCGCAAGCGTCGCAAGATGATGCTGCAGGTGCGGGTCCATGCCGGCGGGCAGGGGCAGATCGCACAGGTCCAGCCCTGCCAATGACAGGCCGGTGCATCCGATGCTGTCCACATTGCTGGTCCAGAAAAAACTTGTGGCTGCATTTGAAAAGCCGGTATGCGTTCCGCCGTTAAGCGTCAGCAGATACGCCGGGCCGGGGGCGGCCCCGAGCAGCACGGGCGCATTTGCGGCATAGGGGATAATGGCATCGAGATCGCCGTGAACCAGCAGCAGGGGAACGGAAGCCTCAGGGGGGTCGAATACGTTCTTCCCGAACACGCCGGCGGCAAAGGTAACGACCAGCGAAATGCGCGGGTCCCGGCGCCCGGATTTAAAGCCGGCCATCAGGCTCACGCCCGCGCCCAGCGACGTACCCGCCGCCCCGATGCACGACTCGTTGATCTTTTCGAAAAAGGGGCTGGAAGAATCGGCATTGCGCTTGAGCATTTCATCGATCAGAAAACTGACATCGCCCGGGATGTTGGCGATATCGTCAAAGTTCAGATTTCCCGCGTTATACAGGCTGGTTGCGGGGGCGGTAAACGCAACAAACACAACCCCCTGCGTGGCAAGGTAGCGCGCCAGATACGCAGCCTCCCCACGTTCCGACATGATGCCATGGCTGTACACGACCAGCGGAAACGGCCCGGCCGATGCGGTGAGGGGCGCGTTTTTGCCCGAAAAAGGCCGGCTGACATCCGAAGGGTACCATATTTCGGTGGCCAGCTTCCGGGTAGCCGAGCCCCTGCTGTTTTTATATGCCGGAACACCCCTGGTGGTATCCTCCAGCATCCAGGTCCGGTGCCCTGCCCGGTACGGGCCCGGATCGAGCACGGGCTTGCCGGCCTGGGCGGAATAGATTTGAACAGCTGAAACCGCCATGATGAGCAAAAGCTTTTTCATTGCACTGCCTTTCACAAATCACCACTGAGGCGCTGAGAACACGGAGAGTGTAAACAGCAGTTTTTAAAAAAAAAGGGGACGGTTGTAGATGCTCACTAATTAGGTGGCGTGGAAGCGCCTGGCCCCGGGGGGATGTAAAAAAACTGGCAAGCTCCTCTGCCAAATTTTTTTCACATGGCCCCTGTATCATAGCAAGTCAACAAAATCAACAACGAAATGGCCTTTTGTTCATTGGACACTCCTTTCACTTCTATTGTATACTTTTTTAAGTGCCCGTCAAACTGGGGTAGGTTCATATTGACCCCTTTTACCTGTTTGAAACCGGTACAGGAGTTAAAATGAAAAGAGGAATACGTCATCTTATTTGCATTCTGATTATTTTTGTTTTTGCCGGTTGC
>JAFGCP010000073.1 GCA_016932595.1 Deltaproteobacteria bacterium | reverse complement strand
GTCTTAGCCAAGCAGCATCCCGAGGACCAGGTTCTTGCCTTTGTGCGCGAGCGGCCCGCTGAATCGGGCATTGTCTACCGCACGACACGGGCGCATGTGGAAGAAACAGCCGCGTACCTGATGCGCGCCGGCATCAAGGCCCTGCCCTACCATGCCGGGCTCGACGCGCACACGCGCACAAAGCACCAGGATGCCTTTAACCGCGACGAGGTGCGCGTCATGGTGGCCACCATCGCCTTCGGCATGGGCATCGACAAATCAAACACCCGGTTCATCATCCACGCCGATCTGCCCAAGAACATGGAAGGCTACTATCAGGAGACGGGCCGCGCTGGCCGCGACGGCGAGCCGGCCCACTGCCTGCTGCTCTATGGCCGGGGCGACATTGCAAAAATCCGCTACTTCATCGACCAGATGACCGATGATCAGCAGCGCCGCGCAGCCCTTGATAAGCTCGGCGCCATGGCCGACTATGCATCTTTCAATGTTTGCCGTCGGCGCCAGGTGCTTGCCTATTTCGGCGAGCGCTACCCGCATGATACTTGCGGGGCCTGCGATATCTGCGCCGACCATGTGGAGCGGGTCGATGCCACGCGGGAAGCCCAGATGATCATGTCGGCCATAGCGCGCACGCAGGAGCGCTTCGGGGCAGTCCATATCATTTCCCTTGTCAGGGGAGAGCGAACGAAAAAAATTGTTGAGCTTGAACACGACAGCCTCAAGACCTTCGGCATCGGGAAGGACCGCGATGTTTCTTTTTGGCATGGCATTATCGACGAGCTGACCGTGCGGGAATGCATTGTGCGCACCGATGATCACTACCCCGTGCTGCACCTCCTGCCCAAAGGCTGGGAAATTCTAAAGGGCGCAAAAACCTTTACCGTGCTCAAACGGGAGGCGACTGTCAAGCGCCGCAAAATCGCCTCTTTCGAAGCCTACAATGAAGACTTGTTCGAACGGCTGCAGGACCTCCGGAAGCGCATTGCCGACGAGCGCGGCGTGCCGGCCTTTGTTGTCTTCTCCGACAGCAGCCTGCACGACATGTGCCGCCGCTTCCCCGCCACAGAGCCCGAATTGCTGCAGGTGACCGGTGTCGGCGAGCAGAAACTGCGCCTCTACGGCCCGCGTTTCATGGCCGTGGTCAAGCGGTTTCTAAAGGATAACCCCCATTGTGCGCCCGTACGATTCGTGCCACCGCCTCAACGGCAGAGCGAAACCCCGGCGCGCAAGGGTGCAACCCTTGAAACAACATTGGAGCTTGCCCGCAAAGGCATGCATTACAGCGAAATCGCCGCCCGGCGCGGGCTTGCCACAACAACCGTTGCCGGGCATCTTGAAAAACTTCTGCGGCTCAAGTACGCGCTTGAGATTGATCTCCAGGTGCCGAAAGCCAAAAGAAAAGCCATAATGCAGGCGTTCAAAAAATCCGGCTCGCTGAGCCTCGCGCCGGTCATGGCCGAACTGGAAGACCGCGTCTCCTATGAGGAAGCCCGCATTGTCAGGGGTTATCTTGAAGGAAAAGGCGAGCTGTAGGGGTTCGCCGGCTCTAGAACCCGGCAGGCTTCAGGGCTTTTTCAGACAGTATCTTTTCGTACAGCCAGACCTTAATAAGAGCACCACGGTCAACACCGATGCGGGCCCGAATTTCGTCAATCTCCTTGACAAGCGATTCGGCCATATCAAGAGTGATTCTGACCTTTTTGCCATGATTGATGATGGTGGCCTTTGACATATCCAGAAGATCGTGAATGTCTTCGCCATTATCAAAGCGCTGATCAAACTCACTGCTGGTTCGTGCCGGTTTTTTCTTTTTCATATAATTGTGCCTCCTGTTTTCTTGCCCGCCGCACGGAGATAATCCTGATTTTATCGGAACGAACTGTGCAAACCGCCGTCCACAGTTTTTTTAGATATGATCCAATAACGATTATCCGGTCTTCCAGCGGATAGGGAGCAAAAATTTCTATCCTGTTGGGGTCATCCCAGATGTGCCTGGCAGTAAAAAAATCAATGCCATGCTTCTGGCTGTTAAGGGCGCTTTTGTTTTTGTCCCACTCAAACTCCATGTTTAAATTATACATATATTACACAAATTTTCTACATATAAATGATGTAATAGTCCTATTAGACAAAACAGTATGGCTACAGAGCTAACAAAATCTCATCAACCAGCCCGTAGGGTGCGCCGTGCGCACCGATAATCAAACAAAAATCAAATGTAAACCCCCATCACCAAGCCGGTTTTGCACACTGCGGGCATAGCAGCACAATTACCACCCAGCATCGGTGCGCGCGGCGCACCCTACAAACTGACAATAAAAAAATTATTCCGGAATCCGGGATATATGTTTTTTAAGGCTTGATTGATAGCACCGCGGCTTTTGAATCCGGCGCATCAAGCACAGATGCTTTTCATGACGGCTCCAATTAAAAACGACGTGTCGGCAGCATGGATGACTGTTGCTTACCCCTCACGCAGCGCCCGCTGCGCCGGTTCGGCCTGCCGGGGCTCAGCCGGACGGCGCAGGCCGCCTTTATCAAACGTGAATGCAGCCAGCTGCCGCTGCAGCAGCTTCGACTGGCTTGACAGATCCTCCGCAGCCGAGGCGCTCTCCTCGGCATGGGCCGCATTTTGCTGCGTCACCCGGTCAACCTGTTCGATCCCTGCGCTGATCTCGGCTACGCTCTGCGCCTGCTCATTGGACGCCGCTGCAATATCGGCAACCAGGTCCGTCATCTTGCCTGCCGCTGCAACAATCTCCTGCAGCGCTTCAGCCGTCACGTCAGCCATCGCCGTGCCGTCGTCCACCTTCTTCACCGATCCCTCAATCAGTTCCGCCGTCTCTCTGGCAGCCCTGGCGCTTCGCGCGGCAAGGCGCCGCACTTCTTCCGCCACAACGGCAAAGCCCTTGCCGTGCCTGCCGGCGCGCGCTGCCTCAACTGCCGCATTCAAAGCCAGCAGGTTTGTCTGAAAAGCGACTTCATCAATGACCTTTATGATACTCAAAATACTCCGGCTCGACGAGTTGATTTCCCGTATGGCGTCAACCATGCGGCCCATCTGCCGGTTGACCTTTTCGGCAAGCTCTTTTGTGTCGGCGGCGAGTTTTTTTGCCCCTGCTGCGTTCCCCGCATTATGCCTGGTCTGCGCAGCGATCTCATTTATGGAGCTGACTATCTCTTCAAGCGAGCTTGCCTGCTCGGTGACGCCATGGCTCAAAGCCTGGCTGGTCGAGCTCATCTGCCAGGCACCGCCGGCCACATTATCCGCCGCTACATATATCTGCGCCATCGTTATGCTCAGCTTATCAACCATGGTTGCAAGAGCAGTGCCCAGAGTATCGCGGTCGGACATTTTGGCGACTGTGACCGCAAGATTCCCCCCGGCGATTTCCCCGGCCAGATCCGCAGTCGCCTTCAGGCGATCGACCATTTGCTGCATTGCCAGCAAAACGCCTTTCACCTCTTTTACATTTGAATAAAAGCCCAGGCCGAGATCGCCTGCGGCCATGCGGTTGGCTATGCCCGCAATGGTTCTGGGGTCCCCGCCCAGCTGGTTTAAAACCCCGGCAATTATTAAAACGGCAATGCCGATTGCCGCCAGCAGCGCGAGAAAAACCAGCGCCATGGCCGTCGTTTCATACTGTTTCACCGCTGCTTTCGCTGCAGCTTTTTTTTGCATGCCCCCTTTATTTACCGTCCTTGATACCTGCTGCACCGCAAGCTCGAGCTGCTGCG
The DNA here is from genome assembly GCA_016932595.1 of Deltaproteobacteria bacterium. Taxonomy (GTDB): domain Bacteria; phylum Desulfobacterota; class WTBG01; order CAIYCZ01; family CAIRTM01; genus CAIWCT01. Next base: position 1,142 of record JAFGCP010000073.1, on the reverse strand, counting down.
CCGCTTCATCAAGCGCAGCTGTCGGATTCTGTGCGTTCTGTTCTTCCGCCCCTGCGAAACCGCTCTGGCCCTGTTGGCGCATTTTTACGGTTTCATCAAAACCCTTTTTATAGTCTTCCGCTCGAGACAGCACGGCCTGCGCTTTTTCTTTCATCTCATCATTTGATGAGCGGTCGCTGAGATCAGCGATTGCCCGGCTGGCATCATACAAGGCGTTTATGCTTGCCGTATGTTTTCGAATATGCTTCGTATCCGGGCTCTCCAGATAATCCCTTTCAGCGCTTCGGGATTGCAGCAGCAGCGTCTCCAGCTTCAGCGCATTGCTGGCAATGCCGAAGTCCTCCTCCATGAATATTTCGAATGCATCCGTCGTTTTGTTAAGGGCATTGAACATCACTGCGGTTATGGACACTAAAAAAAAGAAAATAATCCCGAAGCCGCCGATTAGTTTTGTCGATAGTTTCATATTGTTCAGCATGGCTGTATCTTTCGCACCCGCATCATCAGTGAATATACAAAGCGCACATTACCTACTTTTTAATCTTTTTGAAGAGCTTCGTCAAGGAGAGGTTCCGTGAAAAAAACCAGTAGAGCAAAAAATGCCGGCTGCCGTGATAAAAAGAAAGGGGTGTGATCAAGAAACTGCTTTTAAAGCAGGGAGAGCAAACAGCGCATGCCGCCCGGCTATGCCGCACGTGCATCCAGCACAGTACGGATCGTTTCGGCAATGGCAAGCCTGTTCATGGGCTTTATCACATAGGCCTTGATGCCGCCGGCCAGCGCCGACTCCGCCGTTACCAGGTCGCTGTACCCCGTGCACAGGATGATGGGGATGTCAGCTCGTATCTCCATCAAATGCTGCGCCAGCTCATAGCCAGTGATGTTCGGCATGGTCTGGTCCGTGATGACGACATCAAAGCCGGCGGGATTCTTTTTGAACAGCTCAAGGGCTTCCGCCGCGCTGCCTTTCACCGTTATGCGGTAGCCAAGTGAGTCCAGTATTTTTTCCCCGACTTCAAGCAGCACAGCCTCGTCATCCACCAGCAGCACCGATTCGCTGCCTCGAGGGGCTTCCCGCTCGGCGACATGCCCCTGGACTTTCTCTGCCTGAGCCCGCGGCAGCACGATATGAAAAACAGCCC
>JAFGCP010000458.1 GCA_016932595.1 Deltaproteobacteria bacterium | reverse complement strand
GATTGCGCCGATGCCCGCGACAGCTACCGCAGGGTGCTCGAGCTGGCCGGCGATATCGCAGCACGCATTGTGGCGCCTTTGAGCAAAGCCCTTGACGATGAGCATACCACCATCAGCAACGGCGCAACCGTTTACAGCCCGGCCCTGGCCCGGTGCGTGCTGGCGCTTAAACAGGCCGAGCTCATGGGCTGCTGCATCCCGCGCGCCTATGGCGGCCTGAACCTTCCGACCTTTATTTTTACCATGCTCGTTGAAATTATTTCGCGGGCCGACGCGGGCCTGCAGAATGTGTTCGGGCTGCAGGGCATTGCCGGGATCATCGAGGCCTTTGCCGGCAAGGAGCTGAAAGAGAAATATCTGCCCCTGTTTGCACAGGGCAGGGTGACGGGAGCCATGGCGCTCACGGAAGAAGAGGCGGGCAGCGACCTGCAAAATGTCAAAATGCGGGCCACCGAGCAGCCCGACGGGACATGGCTCTTAAACGGCGGCAAACGGTTCATCACCAATGGCGGCGCCGAGGTGCTGCTGGTGCTTGCGCGCTCCGAGGCCGGCACGACCGACGGCCTCGGCCTGAGTCTTTTTTTGTGCGAGGCTGGCCCCGCCATAACCGTGCGCAGGCTTGAGGACAAGCTGGGCATTCACAGCTCACCAACCTGCGAGCTTGTTTTTCATGACGCGCCGGCCTTTTTGATCGGCGACCGTCAGCGGGGCCTGATGACCTATGTTCTTTCGCTGCTCAACGGCGCGCGGCTCGCCACTGCAGCCCAGTCCGTGGGCATTGCGCAGGCCGCATTCACCGAGGCCCTGGCCTATGCCCGGCTGCGAAAACAGTATGGCCGGCGCATCGAGCTGCTGCCCGCCGTTGCCGCCATGCTGGTCGACATGCAGATGGAAATTGAAGCCTCCCGAGCCCTTACCTGCGAAACGGCCCGCATGATGGACCTGTCGATCGCAACCGAGAAGCGCCTTGCCGCTGCGGGCCTGGCGGCTGATGAAAAAAAGCAGCTTAAAAAGGATGCCAAGCGCTATGAGCGCAGCCTGATGCTGCTGACCTCGCTTGCCAAATATTACTGCTCCGAGATGAGCCTCAGGGTCACCGGCACGGCCCTGCAGGTGCTTGGCGGCAGCGGCTACATGCGCGACTATCCGGTTGAAAAATACTATCGCGACGCCCGCATCACGACCATCTATGAGGGCACCTCGCAGCTGCAGGTCATGAGCGCATTTCGCGGCATACTGAGCGGCACCATGGAAAAGTATTTCGAAGAATGCGCCGCGGCGGAGTTTGCCCCGCCCCAGGCGGCCCTTGCCGAAAGCCTGCGGCATGGCCGCGGGCTGCTGCGGCAGTCGGTCGAGCTGCTGAGCGCTGCAACGGACAGCCGGCTCATGGACCTGTGCAGCCGGGACCTGGTCGACATGGTCTGCGATATAACCATGGGCTACCTGCTCCTGCATCAGTCTGCCGCCTCATCGCGCAAGCTGAAAATGGCCAGGCTTTTCATCACCGGCCGGGAGCAGTGCATAAAAATGCGGGCCGGGCGGATACAATCGGCCGATACGCTGCTTCTGCAGGACTATGCCGAGCTCATGGGTTCGTGACAGCGGTACACATGCTGGTGGCAGCGTCGCAGGCATTCTATAAAGAAATTGACGGGATTATAAAATTTATATATTGTTTTACCGTCAATAAACCGGAGGGCGTATGGCAGACAACCAGATGGGCTCTGCGGGTGAACCTGTCCGCATTGAGATCATGTTCAAGGAGTATGGGTCTTTTATCAAGGTCTATATCCCCAATATTACCAATGGCGGGCTCTTTATCCGCACCGATAATCCCCTGCCGATAGATGCGCCTGTCAGGCTGCGCATGCGGCTGCCGGAAGAGACTAAGGACATTGAAATTGACGGCAGAGTGGTCTGGTCTTTTGCCAGGGGCAACAAAAAAGCTTTCCTGCCAAAGGGCATGGGCATTCAATTTCTCAACATGCGCCCTGAATATGCCGAGAAGATTAAAAAGATAGCGGATCGATTCCGGAACGAAATTGAGCGATCTTCGATACTGTAAAAGCCCGCTGCTCCGGCGCCGGGTACCGGTAGACCGCTTCCGTACAGTTCTTTGAGCAAAAAAGGCCCACCTCGTAACATGCCGTTACAGGAGTATCATGGCCGGTCGGCCAGCCCCCTCATATTTATTATAGAGCTGCTATTCTCAGCTGAAAAACAGAGATGCATGGATTGCGGACATCAGGAAACGTTTTTATGAAACATACGGCAGTTTATGTTCTGGCAGCAGTGTTGTTGTGTGGCGCCACTGCTGAGGCGGAAACAGCCCGGCCTCAATCATCAGAGCAAAGACAGGTTGCGCCGCCGCAGGCCATGGGTATGACGGGATTCGTGCGGCCCATTATTTCCTATATCCCCAACAGGCTTTTTGACCTGCTGGATATAGTGCGGTTACGGGTCCGCGTGGGGCCCGGTTTGTCGGCCGGCGTTCGGGCCACGGAGTTTGCCGATGTTTTTGCCGGCCGTCATTCTACGGTCTATGCAGGCCTTCGGGGCAGCCGCGGCAGAGGGTGGGGCTTTCCCTGGCCTTTCGGCATTGAAGACCATGGCGGCGTGGAGGTAAGCGTTGTTGATCTGGCCAGTGATGGTCCTTTTGCTCCCGTGGTCGATCCTCTGGAGCTCGGGTTCGAAGTGCAGGCAGGCCTCGTCGGTATCTATCCTGCACTGGAGGTGTATGAAATGCTTGATCTCATCACGGGTTTTCTTTTTCTTGATATACGCGGGGATGATTTCTGAGCCGGACGCAATAAAAAGTGTTGCAATCGGCAAGTAATAGATTATATTTTATTAAAGAAATAAAAACCGCAGGCGCAAAAACCATGAACAGTTTTAAAATTATCTGTCTATTGATTCTTTTAGCGCTTGTCGCTCTCTTTACGTTTCAGAATACGGCGGTTGCGGAGGTGCGGTTTCTTATGTGGACCTTTTCCATGTCCGTTTCGCTTATGCTGCTGTCATCGCTTTTTGCCGGTATTGTGATCGGACTGTTCCTTTCATTTTTGAATTCCTGGCAGAAAAACCGCAGGGAGAAAAATCCGGGTCTCACCGGATCTTCGTTCCCTGAAGGGCACTAGACACGAACCTTTTATATGAAAGGGGTAGAGTTATGACTGTTGTGTCTCTTCTTATTTCCATAGCCGCACTCATTATTGCCATCATTGCCTATCAGCGAAGCGGGGGATCCATCGAAGAAATGAAAAGAAGGGTCGAAGAGCTGGGGATAACCACGGAGAGTATGCGCTCCAAAACAGCCGACCTGCTGAACTCTTTTGAAAAAAAGCTGCGTGGCGAAGATAAGCCTGCCGGGGGGCAATCCCCCGACCAGAAGGACGAGCCGCCGCAGAATACCGCCTGATATCTTTTAGCATGCTGAACTCTGCGCCTGAAGAGCGGTACAGCGCCTCAGGCGCGTTTTTTTATTGTGCGACAGAGACGCGTTGTCCCGGAGAATTTTTGGATGGACGTTTCCCTGCTGATGCCTGTTTTTGCGAAGCGTTTCCGTTATGCACTGGACACTAGACCTTGCAGCTTTTTTTCTGCGAACCCGGATGCTCGGGCAGCGCCTTCCCCTGCTTGCGAGCTTTAAGCTGACCTACCGATGCAACCTTGCCTGCCGGGCCTGCCCCTTCCACCGGCGGGCCGGCGATCCGGACGGACATATGAGCTGGGACACGGCAGTTCGCTGCCTGCACGGGCTTGCCCGGTCGGGCTGCCGCCTGATTGTGTTTGAAGGGGGCGAGCCGCTGCTGTGGCGCGCTGGCGGCCGCAGGGCTGCTGATCTCATGGAGCTTGCAAAAAAACTTTTTCTGCGCGTTGGCGTTACCACCAACGGCACCCTGGGCCTGGACCTGCCGGCCCATGTCGTGTGGGTGAGCATCGACGGGCTTCCCGAAACGCATGACCGCCTGCGCAGCGGCTCATTTGACCGCATCAGGCGCAATCTCATGCAGGCGCGGCATGGCAAGATTTTAATTCATCACACCATCAACCGCGAAAACCGGCACGAGCTCAAGGGGCTGCTGGACCTGCTGGCGGACATCCCCTCCGTGCGCGGTCTCACCCTGCAGCTGTTTTATCCCTACGGGCAGGGCGAAGACCAGCTCGGGCTCACGGAATCGGAGCGCCGTGAAGCTATTGAAACCGCCATTGCGCTCAAGCGGCAGGGCTATCCGATTCTGAATTCAACCGGCAGGCTGCGCGCCATGATCGGCAATACCTGGGCCTGCCGCGATGATATTCTTGTCAATGTCGACCCGGACGGCACGATCACGCAGGGGTGCTATGCAAAAAGCCGCGGGGCGGTCCGCTGCAGGCACTGCGGCTTTACTCCCGTTGCCGAGGCTGCGGGCGCACTTGAACTGCGGCCGGGATCAATCATTGCGGGCTGGCGCACCTTCATAAGCCCGTAACCACTGATCGGCCGGCCCCGATGCAGTGGATTTCCGGCCCGTCCTGTG
>JAFGCP010000457.1 GCA_016932595.1 Deltaproteobacteria bacterium | reverse complement strand
GACATGCGGCCGCACGGCCCGCAATGTGGACGGCCGCGTGATTCTGTATGCCGATATCATGACCCGCAGCATTCAGGCAACCCTGCGCGAAACCGCCCGCCGCCGCGGCATTCAGGCTGCTTATAATGTCGAGCACGGCATCACGCCCGCGTCGATCAAAAAGGACATCAGGAACATACTCGGCACGGTCTATGAGATGGATTATGTGACCGTGCCCGTGGCCGCCGAGCGGAAGGCCCTGTACAAAGCGCCGAAAGATATACCGAAGCTGATAAAAAAATTGAAAAAAGAAATGATGGAGGCGGCAAGGAGCCTTGAGTTTGAAAAGGCAGCCGAGCTGCGCGATCAGCTCTATGAGCTTGAGCGGCAGGAGCTGGAGCTGCGGTAGCAGGCTGTTTAACGCCGTGGGTATATGAGAGTATTTAACTAAAGCTTGTAACCGAAAATTAGAAAACAGCCGCATGCGTTAGCTGTGCGGCTTTATTTTTTGTCATTCCCGCTTGACGGGAATCCTTCCTGGTGTGCGGAAAAATGATTCCGTACAAACCGGAATGACCGAGGAAAGTGTTTTTCGATAACACAGGAATAATGGTTATCGTAATTTGTTAAATGCACTAGAAATACTGCAGGGGAGCGGGTAGCGATCTTTGCCGGAAAAAGAAAAAAGGGTTTAAGCCTTGAGAGCTTAAACCCTTTTTTGTATTGGTGCCGGTGGTCGGACTCGAACCGACACATTCTTGCGAACGGAGGATTTTGAGTCCTCTGCGTCTACCAATTCCACCACACCGGCATAGATGAAGGATACCTGTAAAAATTATTTGAGCATTATGTGAAAAATCATCCCTGTTGTCAAGCCCGGCGTAATGGCACAGAGACAGTGCTAGGGCTTGTATACGGGCAGAAGCTCAGGCGGAACATTTTCAAGAAGGGGCAGGCGGCTGTCCTTGTCTGAGGTAAGGGCGGTGCGCTGCGGCCAGGTGATCCCCACGGCCTCATCCGCCCAGTGAATGCCCCGGTCGTCTTCCGGGTGGTAGTAGTCAGTGCATTTATAGAAGAGATCGACGGTGTCGCTCAGCACGCAGAAGCCGTGGGCAAACCCCTCAGGGATAAAAAGCTGGTAATTGTTGTCTTCGGACAGCACCTCTCCCACCCAGCGGCCGAAAGAGGGAGAGCCCCTGCGTATGTCAATGGCCACGTCGAAAATTTCCCCCCGCAGCACCGACACCAGTTTTGCCTGGGGAAAGTTGAGCTGATAGTGCATGCCGCGCAGTATGCCCTTTGAGGAGCGGGAGTGATTATCCTGCACAAAAGGCCTGCTTATGCCCAGCTGCTCATATTTTTGAAGCTGATAGGTTTCCATGAAAAAACCGCGGCTGTCGCGGAATACATCGGGTTTGATGATGCACACGTCAGGTATAGCCATGTGTGTAATTTTAAGCGCCACTGGTTATGCCTCCTCGTCTGCCAGCATATCCAGCAGATATTTGCCGTAGGTGCTGTTTTTCATTTCATCGGCAAGCTTTGCAACCTGCGCCCTGTCGATGAACCCCCTTCGATAGGCTATCTCTTCGATGCAGGCAATTTTAAGGCCCTGCCGTTCTTCAATGGCCTGCACATAGCTTGACGCCTGCTGCATTGACTCATGCGTGCCGGTGTCGAGCCAGGCAAGCCCGCGTCCGAGCAGCTGCACCCGAAGCTCTCCCCGTCGCAGGTATTCCAGATTTACATCCGTTATTTCCAACTCGCCGCGCGCCGAAGGCTGCATTTTTTCGGCAATGGCAACGACGCTGTTATCAAAAAAATAAAGGCCGGGCACGGCAAAGCGCGATTTGGGGTGGCTTGGCTTTTCCTCGATGGACAGCACCCTGCCCGTATCGTCAAATTCCACCACGCCATAGCGCTCAGGGTCCTTTACCGGATAGCCGAAAATAAGCCCGCCCTTTTCAAGCTGCGCTGCGGTGTGCAGAGTCTCCGGGAAGCCCTGGCCGTAAAAGAGGTTGTCGCCAAGCACGAGGCAGACCCTGTCGCTGCCGATAAAGGACTTGCCGATGATGAAGGCCTGCGCTATGCCCTCAGGCCGGGGCTGTTCTTCATAGGAAAAAGAGACGCCGATCTGCGACCCGTCGCCGAACAGGTTTTTGAAATTGGGCAGATCATGGGGCGTGGAAATGATGAGAATATCGCGTATGCCCGCCAGCATCAGGAGCGACAGGGGGTAATAGATAAGCGGCTTGTCATACACAGGGAGAAGCTGTTTGCTGACCGCCCGCGTCACGGGATGCAACCTGGTGCCGGAACCGCCGGCAAGCACAATACCCTTCATGAAATGCTCCTTAATGTGTTTATTACAGCTTTGAATTGTTGTGTGTACCATAACTTGCCGCTGCATAAAACCTTTTTTTGCCATTGCATTTCATGCCGACATGCCGTAGCTTTGAGCAATAAAATACAAGGATGCTGACAGTGTTTGTGATTATCGCTGCGACAGATGAAGAGCTGAACGGCGTGCTGAAGCGCATGACGCAGGTTCGCCGTGAAAGCCTGCCGGGCATGCATTGTTTTTACGGTCGCATCAACAGCCGGGACCTGCTTCTTGTGCAGACCGGTGTGGGCCCGAAAAAGGCCGGTGCCGCGGCAAACAGGATTTTGAAAGAGCATGCTCCGCAGGCGGTACTGTCTATCGGGGCGGCAGGCGCTGCTGACCCTGCGCTGCACGTTGGCGATATCGTCATAATAAAAAATATTTTACACCATTCGGGAGGCTGTTTTGCAGCCGATTCGCTCCGGTCCGGGCGGGTCAGCGAGCAGCTGAGCGCGGCTGCTCTGCCGGTAGTCCGGGGCGACTGCTTTACCGTCGGCACATTTATCCATACAGCCTGCCAGAAGCAGCGTATTTTTGAAACTACCGGCGCCAGGGTGATCGATATGGAAAGCGCTTCTCTTGCCAAACGGTTCTGCCCGGCGGGGACAGCGTTTCTGGATATCCGCATCGTCTCGGATACCGCACGGGAGGACGCCTTTAATATTGAAGCTTACTATGCCTGTAAAAAAAAGATGGGCATGACCGCTTATTTCATACAGCATCCCGGAGAAATCCTGCGGGCGCTGCGTCTGAAAAGAAATGTCCGGCTGGTGGCCGGGCGGATTGCCGACATTATTGAGAGGATTGTTGATTAATCAAAGGGGCAGCCTGCCTAAAGCATTTTTCAATATATTGTAGCCGTTTGTGTTTGTTGAATTGTTGCTTGAGTTTTAAGGAGTCGTCACCCCGGTGAAAACCGGGGTCCAGAGTAGGGG
>JAFGCP010000456.1 GCA_016932595.1 Deltaproteobacteria bacterium | reverse complement strand
TTTTTTATCCTAACCGGCGGGTGAAACAAAAATCAGATAAAAATAAGCCTTTTTAAATCTTTGCAAAATTAGGTGGTGGATTCTGGATGCGGCATGCCCGGCTCGGGCGCGAAGCGGGGCATGCTTACTGCGGCCCGGCGCTTTCAAACCGGCCGCGCCACTGGCGCTCAAGAGCCGCCAGCTCTTCATTGAGGGCCGATCGCAGGGCGGCCTCGATGCCGTCCCCGCCGCCCAGGCGGGCAAGCAGGCCGCGCACATGCCGAATGCCGTAGCGGTCGACGAGCCATGTCACGAAAGATTCCGACTGCGCATAGGCAAGCTCTATGGTCGGGCCGGGAAGTTTTGACAGGGCCGCGATATTCATGGCGGCAAGTTCGCTGAGCGTAAAGAGCCTGTGGGCCCGGTGCAGCAGCCGCTCGCGGCTGCGGAGCATGCCGGGTGTTTTGAAGGGCCTGGCCTCGTATTCGGCAAGCCCCTCATTGAGCCAGAAGGGAGCGGCGGAGCCCGCGGCCATGCGCACCAGCACATGGGTGTACTCGTGATACAGCACGGCCTTCATGTGCAGGTTCCGCTTTTGGATGTTTTCCCCAAAGCGGATTTTGCCGTCATAGGCGCCCGATGCCCAGTCCGGGAAATAGTCGAGCTGCCCGAGCTCGGCCTGTGAATAGACGATGACCGGCACCGGCCAGTCCGGGTACAGGTCAAAATCGCGGCCCACATCCCGGTAGGCATCGCGCAGCACCTCCATGATGCTGTCGGCGAGCCGGCGGTTATGCGCGCTTTCAAACTTGATGCTGAAATTATCGCCCTTGCGGGTTTCAAAGCCCTGTTCAAGGGATTTTTCCCGGCCAAGCCGCTCGAGCCGCTCGCGCACGTCGGCCAGCTGCGGCGCGAGCTCCAGGGCCCGGGCCCAGTCCTTTTCGGCCCGGTCATACTTGTTTTCCAGGTAGGCGATGTGCCCCGACAGGGCGTAGCAGTGCGGGTTGTCCCGGTCATGCTCCATGGCGGCATCAAGAAGCGCCCGGGCCTGCCGGATATTGTTTTTGCCGGCGGCCTGCCGCGCCATCTCCACGTACACGACGGCGATGTTTTTTTGTATCTGCGGTTCCTGCGGGGCATAGCCAAGGGCGGTGTTGAGCTGTTCGAGGGCGCCTTCAAGGTCGCCCCGGTTTTTTTCTTCCACAGCCAGGCCGTTATGCAGGGATCCGAGGGTGGCGCGCACGACGGCATTGGCCGGGCTCAGGGAATAGGCCTGCATTTCCGCATGCAGGGCCTCCTGCGTTTTGCCCGTCCGGGCAAGTTCTACGGCCCGGTTATGCAGGGACATAACCTCCAGGTCGCGCCTGATCTCGGCGGCGGTCTGCGGCTTTACCGACAGTGTTTCGTTGGCGGGCGGCGCGTCTTTTTCAACTCGCTGCACCTCTTCAAGCGGGTAGCCGACCACCTTGCCGTACATGAGGCATGTGACCTGGCCGTCATGGGTCCAGGTGGGGCCGATATCCAGGCGGGCGCCGTTTTTGAAAAAAATGGTGTCAGCGCCTGCGCCGGTCGCGGCGGCAAGCAGCAGTATGGTGACAATAAGGGCGTTGCGCATAGTGTGTGGAAGGTCTCTCTGCTGTTTTTATGGCGGCTGCCTTATAAGGCTATTATGAATCATTTGTGACAACAAATAAAGGGCTTTGTCGAACACCGGGAGACGGTATTGCCCGGCCTAACAGCATGTTCGGCATATGCCGGGGCTGTATAGGTTTCACAAAATATCCGGGCGGGGAAAAGCCGGCTCATGCCCCTGTTCCGGTCCTTTATAGGCCGCCCTGCTGCCTGCGCGCCAGGGGATTTTTCAAAGTAGCATAGCCGGATCTGAAGCCGGCGGTTCATACGGTTCTGACAACAAGAAACATGTTCTGGCGAAAAAAAAAGCACATGGGGGGTTGAAAATTATTAGTTGTTTTGCTATGGTATTAAATAAATAGATATATTGAATAGAGGGATACATCCGAATACTTAAAAAAATCACTAAACCGAAAAGAGCACACTACACCGTAAGGGTAGGCCGCAAAGCTACCGGTCCTTCACTATAGCAGGGACAGCGGGGCTGCCGGGTTGTGATCTGTGTATTCTTACATACAGCACCGTCAGCCTCTCCCTGTTGCTTTGGGAGAGGCTTTTTTATTGCGCAAGCTTTTCTGCAGCAGCCACGGGCCGCTGCATCGGCGCTTTGCAGCCCGGCGGGCTGCTTCGGGCAAAGACAGGGGGATTTATGAGGGGGGGCAGAGCGCAGCGCATACTGATTGTCGATGATGTTACGTTCATTCGCGACCTGATTAAATCATTTTACGACGACTACGAGCTCGAGCTGCTTGAGGCGGTCAACGGTCAGGAAGCGGTGGCCCTTGCCCGGGCATGCCCTCCCGACCTGATTCTGCTGGACATACAAATGCCGGTGATGAACGGCTACGAGGCGGCGGCCGTCCTGAAAAGCGACGCTGCGCTCAGGGATATCCCGATACTTGCCGTGACGGGCCTGGAGCTTCAGGAGGTGGCGCAGCGGATGAGCGGCCTGTGCGACAGGTTTCTGGCCAAGCCGTTCAAAAAGGCCGATTTGATCGGAGCGACCCTGCAGTATCTGCCCGGCATGGTACAAAAGATCAGCGACCCGCAGGCCTGATGCTGCCTGACGGGGGGGGCGCGGTGTTTTAGTGCTGCGTCGGCAGGGCAATGCGCCTGCGGCGCGGCATGCGACTTGTAATGTTTTAAGGGGGTGAAAGAATGGACAGGACACCGTACGCAAAAAATGTGCGAAAAGAAACGCTATGTCGTTGATATCACGGCGACCTATGGGGTAAAGGACCGGCCGGGGCCGCTCCAGCAATGCCGCATTTCCAACCTGAGCGCAAGCGGCGCATCGGTGCGCGTGCCGGACACGGAGAACCTGAAAAGCGGCGCTGTTCTTGTTATGGACATCGCCATCCCCGATACGATTATGCACGTGTCGACGGAGGCTGAAATCATGTGGGTCAGACAGCGCTTCAGCAAGCTCATGTGCGGGCTCAGGTTCAAATCCATGCTCAGGTTCAAATCCATGCTCAGCCAGGGCATGATAGAGATGCTGACGCAAGCGGATGCTCAAGTCGGTGAGCCATCCCGGCAGGACGCTTCGTCGCCGGCGCTGCCTGCCTGAAAGCGAAAAAAGCACTCGGAGGCCTCCGGGTGCTTTTATTAAGAATGCAACTTGACTGAGTTGTAAAGCCACGGTGCAGCCTTCATTCGCGCCGCCCTTGCCGGCTCGCGCACAGGCTGCAAGCTCTGTGTAAGGCGTCTCTTTTTCTTTTTAGTATTACAAGTCTGTCGGGTTGCATTAAGAAGATCATTAAGAAGCGGTCAAAACCTGAGATCGCCACGGCCCTGCGGGCCTCGCGATGACACCGTCATATGGTCATTGCGAGTGAAACGACAAAGCAATCTTGGCTTTTAGACACTTTTCTGCGCTGCCACGGAAGGCATATCGAAAATCGCTGCTGTTGGGCCACTTATGCACCCCCCAGTAATTTTTCAAGCCAGCGGACAGGATTGCGCTGTCGCCCTTTTATCTGCCGGCAGGTAGAACGTATCTATGCGATTTTGCGTTTCAGGCTGTCGCTCAAATCAAGTTCATAGGTGAGTATCGTTTTAATGTTTAATTTTTTCGAGGCATTTAAAATTTCAATGCCGACGATTTTATTTTCCGCAGTGGTATCCAGGCTGACGCCATCGGTAATTTCAACGACACCATCAGGCTTTTTGGACCCTAATTTTATATAAATTGCATCAGCCTGGCTGTCATAGTGGACTTTCATTTTTTTAATCCTTTCTTTAAAGGATACGCCGTAATGACAAGGCAATCTGGTTCATTAACGGTAAACACGATTTTTAAAGGAAACGTATGCCCGGCCACTTTTTTAATGGTTTTCTGATGGCCGTTGCATACCCTCATCTCTTCGATTATGCCGATTATTGTTGACTGATTGATGCCGTACAGCTGCATTCTTCTTTTGGCATGTCGCGAAAATTCGATTTTCACGCCCCATGGTCCTTGTATGAGCTCTCTGTTAAAAACTATACTGATTTTTACACGTTCTCTCAATAGAAAAGCTTGCGCCCTGCAGATGATGCGTGAGGCAAAAAAAAGCACCCGAAGTGAATCCAGGCGATTCAGGCATGGGCTGCACCCCGGCGGCCACCCAAAATCCCCCAGTCGTGGCCACTTGAAAACCCCCCCCCTGAATGCCTGAATAAAAGCTTTTAAGATCGGCGGCAGAACGTTACAACTTTCCTCCTTTATCCAACGCACAAGGAGGAGCAGAAAGGATGAACGTTTTGAAGCCGCATAAAAAAGCAGCGATAATAACGCTACTTACCAATGGGGTCAGCCGGCACGAGATCAGCCGTAAAGCCGGTATTGACAGAAAGACGGTCCGTAAATACGCCCGGCTGCATCTTGGGGCAGCGGTGGCCGGCCAGGAAGCAGCAAAATCACCCACCCCGCACCAAGTGGCCACCGTTGAAAAACCTTCAGTTTGTCAAAATCCCCCACCCCGGCCACCGGCTCATGCCCGTTCGGCTTGCCAAGATCACGCTGTGTGGATAGAGCGCCAGGTGCGTCTTGGCAGGAATGCCATGGCCATATACCAGGATATGGTCGAGCAGTTCGCGTTTGCCCACCGTTACAACAGCGTGAAGCGGTTTGTGCGGTCGTTGCGCAAAAAAGAGCCGCAGCAGTTTGACCGGCTGGAGTTTCTGCCGGGAGAGGAGGCGCAGGTCGACTATGGCGAAGGCGCGCTAACGCTTCATCCCACGACCGGCAAATACCGCCGTCCGCGGCTGTTTGTGATGACCTTGCGGTATTCGCGGCGGTCATTCCGCAAAGTGGTGTGGCAATCCAGCCAGGAGACCTGGGCGCGGCTGCATGAGGAGGCGTTTCGATATTTTGGCGGCTGCCCCGAGTACATAGTGCTTGATAACCTGAAGGAAGGCGTCATAAAGCCCGACATTTATGAGCCGGAGGTTAATGCTGTGTACGGGGCGCTTCTTGCCCATTACGGGGTTGTGGCGGATCCGGCGCGGGTTGGCGACCCCAACAGAAAAGGAACCGTTGAGAACAGCATTCAGCACACGCAGAACACGGCCTTGAAGGGCCGCAGGTTTGACAGCCTTGAGGCGCAAAACGCGTTTCTTCTGCACTGGGAGGAAACCTGGGCAGCCAAGCGGATTCATGGCCGGGCAAAGCGGCAGGTTGAAGAAATGTTCCAG
>JAFGCP010000455.1 GCA_016932595.1 Deltaproteobacteria bacterium | reverse complement strand
GTCTGGCGGGCCCTGAGCAGGGGGCTGCTGAATATGGCGGTAATGTTTTTCCCGCACAAAGCCCTGCCGGCGCGCTGCGCGTCCTGCACGCCCTGCCTGTCGAGCCTGAATCCAGGAAGCCTTCCGTACAAGACCGCACCGGGATTATGCACATGCCCGTGCCGCACAAAGGATATTCGGGTCACCTGTTTCATACACTGATTGCCGGGCGGAAAGAGCAAGCCGCAGCCCGGCACTTCACCCTATATGTCTTCATAGCCCCCTGCATAAAGTATTCCTCTTTGCTGAAACCATACAGGCGTACGCCATATGGTGTCAAGCTTAAGTTGGAATTCAAAAAAGCTTCTCAAGCACCATGTCATGTGCGCAGCGCTAGAGTCACGTGACGCCTTTTGCCGTGGGTAAAAAAAGCGACCCTCCTGCGCCAAAAACCAGCGCTACAATCCCGGCGATCACAAAAGCTGTTGAAAATGATTGCGTGGCATCCGCAACAGCGCCGGCGAAATACGGCCCCAGCGCCTGCCCGATGCCGAAGACAATTGTCATCAAGCCAAGGGCTGCAGGGGCCAGTCGAGCGCCAAACACGTCGCCGGCAAGGGCGGCCATCAGGGCAGGGATGCTCCATGCGGTCAATGCAAACAGTGCAGAGGAAAAATAAACGGCAGTCGTGCCGCTGCTCAGGCCGAAAACAGCAAACGATATGCCCTGCAGCGTGAAGACGCACAGCAGCGCCATGCGCCGCCCCCAGCGGTCAGAGACGCTGCCCCAGATAAAGCCGCTGATCATTGAAATCATGCCGATTTGCATCCACAGCGCCCCAGCGCCGCCAGGCGTAAAGCCACCGTCCTTCACCAGATGCCTGACAAAAAACGTGGAATAGATGATATAGGAAAACCCGAAAGCGCAGTAGATTGCCGAAAGCTTCCAGAGCAGGCGCGATTTATAGACCAGCTTCCAATTCAAAGACGGGGCGCTGGAGCCATGAGTGCGCTGCAGGCATTCAGCTTCATTTTCGCCGACAGGCTTGAGCCCCTTCTCAGCAGGGTGGTTTCGCAAAAACTTAGCGCACACCGCGCACACAATAAGCGAGAGGGCTCCGAGCACATACCAGCTGATACGCCAGCCCCCGGCGCCATACTGATGTAAAATTGCGGGAATAAGCGGCCCCGTCACAATAAGCCCGACGCTCGACCCGGTAACGCCCACGCCTGAGGCAAGGCCGCGCCGCCGTGCCCCGAACCATGCCGACACAAGGCCCATGGCCGGCACATTGCCGCCCGCACCGCCCACGCCGGCGAAAAAGCGGCCGATACAGGCGGCTTCAAACGTTGGCACAAGGCCGGTTATAATCATCGACAGGCTGACAATAAGCAGGGAAAGTGCAATAACAATGCGCGGGCCATACCGGGCGGCAAACATGCCGGCAAAAACCACCGTGAGCAAATAGCCGATAAGGTTAACCGTTTGCAGTGCCCCGGTTTGCGTGTTTGACAGGCAAAGGCCTTCCTGCATGGCGGGCAGGATGCTGGTATAGCCGAAGCGCGCCAAGCCCAACGCGCTGAACACGGAACACACAATCAGTGCAAGAATACTAATGCCATAGTGGATGCGCATGATTTCGTCTCACAGGATCAAGGTTCGGCAGTCAGCAGGCGGGGGAATCAATCGGCCACAGCATACGGCAGTGTATGGCCTGCAGCCGATGTTACGTTCAATGCGGCCTGCTACGCGCACAGGCCCCGGCAATTGGAAACTTGAAGGCCGATACAGTCCACAAAAGGTTTCATTTTTGTAATGTCGATAGTGTGTTGTGCCGCAAAAGCCTGAATCTGCTCACAGCTCACGCAGCCATCCCGGGCAATCCGTTTCAGCTCAGCCTCAAGTGCCCCAGTCATCCATGCTTCCCGTACTGTTTCAGACATGGTCTTCTCCTCGGGGTGATTCATTCAATACTGCGTGCTCCTCATCCATAGCCGGGTAGCCGGTGCTTACATAAGGGTTGCAGCATTTATTCTTAAGCCGGTTCATTGATTTTACAAAATATTTTTCTAAACAATCTACTACAATGGTTGCATGCAGTCAATGCGGCTGATTTTCAAGCACCTGTATCCCCTCACCTGCAGAAAGGGGATATTGTAATGAGAGGTGGTGTCTATAAGGGAACCCGCAGAAAAATTTCTGAGAAATTATAAAAACAGCCCCCGACATCCCTTATATCCGGCAAGTAAGGCAATGAAGATGTACTACCCCACGTCATATTAGCTCTATTATCAGTACGAGCAAAAACATGCCCCCCCTCTATCTACCCAAACCGGCTATCTGAAATATGCACACACAATGCTCTATAGCCAGCAAGTCCTCGCCTTTCACTTTTTCTGAAGTTCTTTTTAATTTTAATAGAATATAAAAAAAATTAATTTAAAATTAACACAAACTTAAAATACCCATGGTATTATTTATCAGAATAGAGGGCTATGTTGCTTTACTGGACTTACCCCTTTACATTATTTTTTATGGTTATCAAACAAAGCTGAACCTGCCGACAGGAACAGAATATATACACCAAATGGATTCCCGCATGCGCGGGCATGTCAAAATTTTTTAGTCTGTTGCGTTTCAAACTTTCATCCCCTCGAAAGCCGGGATATAGAAAATAATGTCGGTTCAGATGTATGGATAACAAGATTTTTTTATTATTAAAAAAACTTGACAACAAACCGCCAAATGTTTAATGATAAAGCAGTATAAGAAAAAATTTAATTAGAAGAGGAGCAGTATATGAAACAGGCACATGGGGCGCTTTTCATCATACTCCTGTCTATTATTCTGATTTTCAATATGGCCGGGAAAGCAGCGGCACAGGAAGCCGCAGCAAATGATGCATCTGAATCTGAAATGCTGCTCATAGATGATGCAGCTCAGCAGGATGGGGACTTCAAAGCCTTTGCATCAACCTGCACACTGAAAGTTTTTCCGGAATCAATTAAGAGCAGGCGCATTGGACGTTTTGGCATGTTTATCGTAAGC
>JAFGCP010000454.1 GCA_016932595.1 Deltaproteobacteria bacterium | reverse complement strand
GGGGGGGGGGGAGGCGCTTTGCTATTAAGACGATGCGTTACAGCATGTAACATTTGCTATAGACATGCAAAAAAATATTATAGCCATATGGCCTCTGGAAATTTCTTTGTAAAGCAGCCCGTGCGGTTTGAGCGATGTACAATCCATCAGCACTGGCTTCTTTTGCGAGAATAGAGCACGTACAAACAAGTCAAAAGCTCATCATAAGGCTGCATGGTTACAATAAAAAGAAAAATGCTCTAGCCGCTCAATACAGACTTTCGTGGCATGCTCTGAGCCCCACGAAAAGCCTACCCATGAACGTCTTGCAGCACTGGTATGTAACCGTTCCACCCTTCGATCCTTCGACAGGCTCAGGATGCAGTCTGAACGGATACAGTGCTCGTTTGCAGATATGTATACGGGCTGCAACAGCTAATTAAATACTGTAATACAGGCTAGGAGGGAGATCGTTCAACAAACAGAAAAGAAGATTGCCGGGCACGCCATAGGACGGCCAAAACGGGTAGCGGCTGTACGGAAAAAATAAGCCGTTTCAATGTTCGAGAAGTTAAAATGGAAGCATGGCCCCGCCAAAGATTCAAACTTTCTAATACGAACGAATTCCAGCCGGCTGTTTTAGCGCACGGCGCTGCAGGGAATGGGTTCGAGATTTGTACGCTCACTCACGGGTACAGCTTGTTGGCAGTTCCGGGGCGAGATTATAAAAGCGGGGGACAAAGCTGCTTTGCCGCACTATCACAGAAGTCGCACAATGCAGTAGACGAAATAGCTGAACAGCTGTACGATGTCCTCTCTTACTGCAGTATGGAAAGAATTTTTCTACAACAGCTGATCATCATGATCATCAGTCGGCGCACTATCTTCATCTTCAGTATTTAGAGTAGACAGATTCGCCCAACCCTTATTCATTGTACTGCCTGCCTTCCCCGGCCGAGACGGAATGGAGGGCAACTGCTTTTGTGTCATATAACGGCTTTCTGGACGCGCGTGCGCTGACGTATCGGAAATTTTAAAATTGCTGATCAACTGTTGTAAAAGCTCTGCCTGGCTGGAAAGTTCCTCAGCTGAAGATGCGCTTTCTTCGGCATGGGCCGTGTTCTGCTGCGTAACCTGGTCAACCTGGCCAAGACCTGTGGTGATCTGCGACACTCCCTGCGCCTGCTCACTGGAAGCTGCTGCTATCTCCGCCACAAGGTCAGTTACCTTCTGCGTCGTTCCCACAATCTCCTGCAGGGCCTCAGAGGTTCTGCCGGTTGTCTCCATGCCACCCTCGACCTTTCGCGCCGAGCTTTCAATCATGTCAGCTGTTTCTTTAGCGGCTTTGGCGCTCCGGGCTGCAAGGCTGCGGACCTCTTCGGCAACAACCGCAAATCCCTTGCCATGTCTGCCGGCACGGGCCGCCTCGACAGCGGCATTCAGGGCCAGAAGATTGGTTTGAAAGGCGATTTCATCAATGACTTTTATGATTTTCGATATGTTCCGGCTCGCTTCATTGATCTCCTGCATGGCGTCAGACATCCGCATCATATGCTCATTGCCCTTTTCAGCCGATTCCCGGGCTTCTCCCGCAAGCCGGTTGGCATGTGAAGCATTTTCCGCATTCTGCCTGGTTTGCGATGCGACCTGATTCATGGAGCTGGTGATTTCCTCAAGAGAGCCGGCCTGCTCGGTTGCTCCCTGCGACATCTGCTGAGAGGTGGCGGTCAAATGCTGTGCGGCCGAAGCCACGCTCTCTGCGGCGGCATGAATCTCGGCCACAATATTTGAAAGCCTCTCCACCATGCTTTTCAGGGCATGGCCAAGCGCATCCTTAGCCGACAGCGTCTTTACCTGAACTGTCAGATCGCCCCCGGCTATCTGCTCTGCAAGTCCAACGGTATTGCGAAGGTTCTTCACCATCGTATTCAGCGTAGCTGCAAGCAGGCCGATCTCGTCGTTCTGCCGTATATCCAGCGTCTGATCCAGGTCGCCTTCGGATATCTTTTGAGCAAACACTACCCCTTTGATTATCGGCAGCGTTATAATTCTGGCCACAATCAAACCTATAACCATCGCTAGGAAAACGGCGACGATATATATGACATACAGCCCCTGGCTCACCTGCTTTCGTGTGCTGTCGACACTTTCGGAGGACTGCTGCATCTCCTTCCAGCCGGAGTTCATAACATCCGCTGACAGCTGCACTATTTCGGGAGCAAGGGGGTAGAGGGTTTTTTCAACCTCTTCTTGCATTTTCAGCGTAATCGCCGCCAGCCCCTCGAAATCATCCATATATTTTTCGATCTGGTCTGCGCTTGTCTCAAACCCCTTGTCTGAGCCAAGATCACGGATGGCCGCGTCAATTTTTTCACTGGCGCTTTTTGAATAGGCTTCATCATAATCCTGGAGAAACCTGTTGACGTCGGCCTTTGCGGAGACAAATGCTTTCAGGCCGGCAACGCCGGCTTTTGCTTTTGCAGCAGCTGCGGGTTCCGCCTTTTGTTCAAATTCAGCCATGGCGCTGATAACCTGGGCGCTCAGATCATCTTCGGCTTTCCGGCCCGTTTCGAAAAGGCTTTGCTTGCTCTCCTTCTGCGCCTGCATGCGGATGGCGACCTTTTTGAACTTGTCGATATATGTCCCGACCTTCTCCTCGATAAGGCCAAGCTTCTGTGCGCGCTCCCCCATCTCAACGGTTTTTTTTGCCTCCGCCAGCAGTGCGGTCAGACTGGCTATCTGATTTTCCGCTTTTGCAAGATCACCGGCCCTGTTCAGGGAAATAAACTTTTCCACTGCAATGCGCAAAGAAAGAACCTCAGTTGCGATTTTGTCGGCCATGGCAACGTCTGCCGCCACATCCCGGGTCATATACTGAACGCGTTCGCCAAGGGATGAAAAGTTGTAGGAAACAATAAGGCCGATTGCAACAATCAGCAGAGTAATGAGCAGATAGCCGCTGAGAATCTTTTTTCGCAGATTCATTGTGATCTTCATGGTATCAGTACCTCCCGGGCTTCATCAGGAAACCATTATTTTCTTTGGAACACCGTCACCAGAAACGATGACCGGAATGCCCTACTCTACTAGAAAAGCCGGCTGACACTGATTGTGAGCCGGCTTTTCTAAAGTTTACCATATCAGGCGGTCTGTCGCCAGACCGGCGTGTTAAAATTTCGCATCAAGCAGCAGATAGGTGTTGGTGATGCGCTGCATATATCTCAGGTCTTCATTGCCCAGGTCGGGGTGCTCATTCCGGATCCATGTGTAGCCGAGCCTGGCGCTCAGGATTTTGTTGATAGGCTGGATGTAGTAGAAATCCCAGGCGTAGCCCCGGGTATTGAGCTTGCGCAGGGGATCTTCGCTTGCCTGGTTGGTATTGGTCCAGTATTTTGATCCGTAATTATATTCTATGCCGAGCTTGGGGTTGTTCATCAGCTCCCAGGGTATGGTGTACCTGCCGCCCAGGTAAATGCAGTAGCCATTGCCGTTCTGGTTCTCATTGCCGGGCGACACGAAGCCGATATTTGCTGCCGGAATGATACCGAAAACGCGGTACTGGTTCAGATCATAGCTGCGGGCATCTGAATGGGACAGGCTTACGAACCAGTCGAAATTAGAACCCAGATAATTTTTGGCCTCGGCAAGGAAGGTGAGCTTCCAGGTTTTGCCGAAGTCTTTCGGCACATCATAGGGCCTCAAGACGCCACTGGAGGTCAGGTCGATGCTCGGGAATTCGGGCAGATAGAGAAAGTTAAAAACAAAGAAAATGTCCTGCAGATATTTTCCCGGCAGCCTTGTTTCGTACTGGGCGAAAAACACTTCCAGATCATCTTGCAGGTCATTATGGCGATACCATAGTTCAGTGCTGTCGCGGTTGGACCGGTAGTACACAAGACGAAAGGCCGACTCATTAAGGCCCGTGAGGCTGTCAAGCATGAAGGTCAGGCCGGCGCCGTCTCCCGTAACATCCCAGGCAAGGGCAGGGTACACGGATTTGCGCTGCGAGTCTTCTTTCAGGTCAGTGGGCAGGCCTTCGCTGAGGGGCAGGCGACCGAAGGTAAGCGCCATGGGCAGCTTCTCGTGTGGCTGAAAGAAATAGTCCACATAGGCGCGCTCAACGACGAGGTCGGCTTCATCATCGGGAACACGGCCTTCGTTGGTGGCACGTACTGTAATGCCCTCCATTTGATTCCATCGCTTGAACATGGTCAGGCGGCCGCTAAACCGCACATTGTCGGTCAGTTCTGTCTTCATGTTCAGGCGGAAGCGGTTGGTGAATACCGCCTGCACCGAATCGTTTTCGCGGGTATAGCCATTTTGGCGAAGGCCAAACAGGCCGGTTGTTTTTGGCACGCGGGCATTGTAGTCGAACCAGTCGCAGCGGGTGCGCATTTCCGCGCTGAACTGAACCCTGTCCAGAAGGGCCTTGCGCTCCACATTGGACATGAGCGTTGTCAGATCGGATACATTCTCCTTGATCTCAGCCACCTCTTTGTCCGTATCTTTTGCCTCCAGCGTTTTTACCCGTTCCTGTATATCAGTTATCTGCGCAGGGCTGCCCTTGACGCCTTTTTTTTCCAGCATCTTGACTTTATCTGTCAGCACTTTATTCTGCTGTGACAGTTCCTCAACCTTTTCCATCAGTTTTTTGAAATCTTCATCAGATACGGCATAGGCAGGTTTCTGCGTCGAGGCAAACAGAAACAGAGCCACAATGGCCAGCATGAGCAGATTCCTGGTGGATACAGCATATATATTCATCAATAAATCCTCCCGATTGAAGTTTCTTTCTATTCTTTATTTGACGCCGAGGGATTCAGGCTGTTCCGAGTCAGCCGCATGCTTTACGAGGTAGTCCTGAACGGCATTCAGATCTGCCGGCGAAATCAAATCTTTGATGTTTTTTTTCGCCGTGTGCCTGTCTTTTTCAAAAAAACGCTGCCATTGAACCCCTGCATACTTTGACGGAGAGCAGACGGAAGCCTCGCCGCCGGCTCTGTGGCAGGAGCCGCATTTGGTCATGAAGATGTTTTTGCCGTCATCAGCACGGGCGATAGATATACTCCCCGTGCAGAGAAGAAACGCTGCAAGAATCCCCATATATCGTCGCACTAGTGCCCTCGCTTTCTGTGCCAGAGGTTATACTAAATTATTGCTTTTTTTAATATTAAAAATTTTTAATGTCAAGCCTGAATTTAAAAAATTTGAATACTTCTAATTTATTATTTTAAGCAAGCCTAAGGCTTCCTTTAATTGAGGACTCTGTGGAATAAAAAAAAAGGCAGGCAGAGAGCATGGGGCAACAGGTTCAGGGCGGGAACAAATCAACGACGCTTCATTGCAGCATGCAACTCCAGGTTCAGCGCCGACAAAACACCTGCGGCCTTTAAAGCAAAGCTCCCTGTACCCTCACCCGTAAGGGCCTGCACCAACAGCTCAGGCTTGCCATCACTTTCGTTATCATCGAGCAGGTAACCTGCAATAGAGTCTTGAGTAAAATCTGCGCCCCGGTTAAAACAGCCCGGCATTCATGTTTTTTATACAAAAAAAGGGCTAAAAATTTGCGTCAAGCAGCAAATAGGTATTCCTGATTTGGGTATTCAGCCTCTCAGGTGTTCCAAAGGGTGAATAGGAATGGCGCTGATCGACATAGGTATGTCCCAGCCTGATCATAAAATGACTGGTGATGGGCTGGATATAGTAAAAATCCCAGGCATTGCCCCGCGTGGTAAGCTTCCGAAGCGGGTCCTCAGCACCCCCATTGAGACCCAGCCAGTATTTCGACCCCGTATTGAATTCCACGCCCACTTTCGGCAGGTTGAGTGTTTCCCAGGGAATATTATACCGCATCCCGATTTGCCAGGCGTGAGCGTTTCTCTCCCTGCTCTCGCCATTTGTGATCAGGCCGATGGTCTGCAGGGGAATGGGCCCCAGGCCCCATGTTGCCTTGCCATCGGCGCGCGCCCATTGCTGGGCATAGCCTGCAAACCAGTCGAAGTTTGAATCAAGAAATTTTTTCGCCTCAAAAAAGAAGGTGAGCTTTGAGTATGAGCCGAGATTGCTGCTCAGCTTGACCGGATTGACGCCCTTAAAGGATACGTCGGGCTGCGAGAACTCTGGCGAATAAAAATAATTAATGATAAAAAGACTGTTTTTTATGGTTTCGGTTTCAAATTGCGCCACATACACATCCTGCTCATCGAGGTGGCCATCATACCAGTCCGCGTGCCGGTATATCTGATAATCATTGTCAGACACCGACCTGCCGTAGAGGAAGCGCAAGGCTGAATTTTTGAGCCCTGTCAGGTTTTCCAGCATGAATGACACTCCGGCCCCGTCTGTTTCATAATCATAGGCAAGGGCTGGATAGGTGGATTTGCGCGCCGTGTTTTCCCGGAATTCGGTGGGCATGCCGTCGGTTGTGGGAAAACGTCCGAAGGACAGGGCCAGGGGAAGCAGCGGGTGGGGCGTGAAGAAATAGTCCACATAAGCCCGCTCGAGCTTCACGTCGGAACTACCCGGATAGCGCGCTCTGTTGGCGTCGTTTTGCGGGTCTTCATAGGGATCGTCCGTCCAGTTCTTGTAGACAACCATGCGGCCGTTGAAAACAAGATTGTCGGCAATTTCAGCCTTCATGTTCAATCGAAACCTGTTGCTGCAGAGGGCCTGAACTTTGTCGCTGTTATGATGATAAGAGGTTTTTCCAAATAGTGATTTGGTTTTTACCCGCTCGCGCAAAGAAAACCAGTCGCACCGGGTCCGCAGTTCGACACCCATCTGTACGCGGTCCAAAAGCGTTTTGCGCTCCACATTCTGCAAAATGGCCGACATCTCTCCCACATCTTCCTTGAGCGATGCCACCTCGGCGTTCTCCTTTGCCGGGCCCTGCTGCTCAAGGGTTTTAACGCGCTCTTTGAGGATGCTGATTTCATCGTCGCTTTTGATTTTTTGAGGCACAGCAGCCCCGCCCGTAACCTGCTTTTCAAGCCTCTGAACTTTTTTTGCCAGTTCTTCGTTCTGCTTGGCAAGGTCATTGTTGCGCTGAATAACCTCATCGAGCTTTTTGAGTATCTGCTGCATATCGGGCTGCTCTGCGGCAATAACGGTGCAGCAGGCAATGAAAAGATATGTGGCCGCGCAAAGAAAGGCAAACACGAATGTTCTCATCTTTATGCGTCTCATTAGGTCATCCTTTCTATCTAAGTCCGACGGCCTGTGGCTTATCCGAGTCAGCAGCATGTGCTGCCAGATAGTTTCTCACAGCCTGCAGATCAGTCTCGCTGAATTGGGCGCTTATGTCCTTAAGCTTGGCATGCTTGTTTTTTTTAAAAAAACGCTCCCACTGAACAATGGCATACTTGGTAGGCCCGAATACAGCCGCCTCACCGCCGCTTCTGTGGCATGAGCCGCACTTGGCTGTAAAAATTTGTTCACCCTCTTCAGCGCGGGCGGATGACAAAAACCCCGCGCAGAGAAGAAACGCTGCAAATACGACAATAGGTCTTCGCACGATTCCCCTCGCTTTCATTGAAAAAGGTTAAGATTTATTTAAAATATTTAAAGATTTAGTATTAAAAATTTTTAATGTCAAGTTTGATTTTCTTAAATTCAAATAATTGTGTATTAACAGCGCTTGAGTTCAGCAAGCAGGCTCAGGTTCAGCGCCGGCGAAACACCTGCAGCCTGTTTACAGCAAAGCTTCCGGCAGCTTCTCCTGTAGTCGGCAATGAAGTCTTTTACAAAATTACTTGCCCGGTTGTACTCGAAAGCCGGCCCACTTTTCGATAAGCAGCTGGCGTCACTGGCACAATGCATGCCATGGGCGTGGCTGATACAGAAGATAGAGTGCGCCTACATTTGCATTGACACACACTCAGCCTCACTTTATAGTTTGCTCATCATACAAGTGTGTTCTTTTCAAAAAACTTAGTACAGCCCCACAGAGAAAAGGGGCCGGTTCAAATCCCCCTTAATCCCCCTTTGAAAAAGGGGGAAGCAAAAAAGTTCTCCCCTTTTGCAAAGGGGAGTTAGAGGGGATTTTTAGTCTGCACTCAACCGCCCCCTCTATTGTGTGGCTTCGTACTTATCAAGGCAGGCTGAAACAGCTTTAATCCGCTTTTTCATAAATTTCCAAAACCGGCCTGCGCGCCCGAAGGTGCGCATGCGCTTCCGGTAATGCATCACATGATGGAGGGAAAAACTATGGCATTCAATATGAGTCTGAGAAAAAAAATCCTCGCAGGCTATCTTGCTATCATCGTTCTGATCATCGTGACATGGGTGTTTGCGGCCAACCGGTTTTCCTCAATCGGCGGCCGGGTCACCTATCTGACCGCCGAAGTCGCCGCTGATGTGAACATTGCCAACAAAATCGTAACCGAAGTGTTTTCGCTCAGGACGGCCGCTGAGAAGTTTATCATACTGAATAAGGCTAAAGACCGTGAAATTGCAGAACAGCATATCAAGGCCCTTAATGAACTTCTGACATCGGCCAAACAGAGAATCAAAAAGTCCGAGAGCATCGCGAAACTCGGGCAGATCGAGGCGAAGTCTAAAGAGTATATCGATAAGTTCGGAAAGGTCGTTATCCGCATACAGTCGCAGGACGAAAACAAGAAGAATCTCTTTGCTGCCGGTCTGAAGGTCGAAAATGATCTCTATGAGAGTGTGGCGCGGCTTCAGGACCGGGTGCAGGAGCAAAACCAGTCGAAAAACGCGGCATCCCCTGCGGCTGACACCATCCCCGACGCCGCGGCGCTCAAGACCGGCATCAACGCACTGAGAAGCTTTATCGCCGCCCGCGCCGATGTTAACCGCTTTCTGATGGATTATGACCCGGCATATTCAAAGGCGGTAAGCGATGCTCTTGACAATACCATTACGGAGCTTGGGCCCGTCAAAGAGTTTGCGGCAGCGCAAAGCGGTCTTGAAAACTATCTTGACTCCTTTATGGGCCTTGCGGCCATTTCTCTGAAAATGAACGATGATATCGAAAAGACGCTCTTTCCCCTGGCGCCTGAAATCGTGAAACTCTCCTCGGAAATGATGGATTCGGGGTGGCAGGAAATGGAAAGCACCGCAGGCCAGGTGAACGACTCGACCATCCAGGCTGCCCGGGCGATATTCTTTATCAGCATCCTGACGATTCTTTGCGCCGTTGGTATCAGCCTGCTGCTTGCCAGGATCATCATCGGGCCGATTACCCGGTCCACCGAAGGGCTGTCTTCCTGCGCCGCTCAGGTTTCAGACGGATCGCAGCACATCGCCGCGTCGAGCCAGGACCTGGCCCAGGGCGCGTCGCAGCAGGCCGCCTCCATCGAAGAGACGTCGTCGTCCCTTGAGGAGATGTCTGCCATGACCAAGACCAATGCCGATAACGCGCGGCAGGCCGACAGCCTCATGAAGGAGGCGACTGATGTGGTGCGGCACGCCGACGAATCCATGCGGGACCTGACTTCCTCAATGAACGATATCTCGCGGGCAAGCAGCGAGACATCGAGAATCATCAAGACTATTGATGAAATAGCGTTTCAGACCAACCTGCTTGCCCTGAACGCCGCTGTTGAAGCAGCGCGGGCCGGCGAGGCGGGCCGGAGTTTTGCCGTGGTAGCCGAGGAGGTGCGCAGCCTGGCGCAACGCTCGGCAACTGCAGCGCGAGACACCGCGCAGCTCATTCAGCAAACGATTGCCAGAATTAATGAAGGCTCAGAAATGGTGAGAACGACCAATGAGGCATTCGAAAGAGTTTCGTCGATCGTGCAGAAGGGTAGCAGCCTGGTTGCCGAAATTACCGTACAGTCTCTTGAACAGGCCCAGGGCATCGAGCATATCAACCGTGCCGTCACTGAGATGGATAAGGTCGTGCAGATGAATTCAGCAACTGCTGAAGAGTCGGCGTCGGCCTCTGAAGAAATGAATGCCCAGGCCCACGAGATGCATGCTTTTGTCAACGATCTTCTCTATGTCATTAGAGGGGAAAAGGGTGTTGCGAAGAAAGAGCAGCCCACTGCGGCAGTCCGCCCTGCAAGGCACGCAGCTGCGCACAAAAGCATGCCTGGTTTCGCACAGGCGGTTGCGCCGAAAATCAAGCCCGCTCAGCAGAGCCTTATTTCGGCTGATGAGCTTGTGCCGCTTGAAGAAGATGATCTGCCTGATTTTAGAAAATAGATGTAGCGCAGGGCAGCCACCCCGCGCACATGCCACAGCATCTCCGAGAGTTTCGATGGATTGCACAGCGGCTTTTTTGTTCGGCAAAAGAACCTGCACTCCAGAAACCACTGCCTGTATAGACGCCGGTGAAATCCGGCGTTTTTTATTATTTTAATGCGGTCTGCTTCCTGTTTGGCTGGGTCACAAGGCAAAAATGGACTTCTTCATCAATTTTCTGGTGACGTCATTCTCTGCAACCTCAACACTACGTCATTGCAGAGCGCACATGAATTTTTTTTGCATGTCAGCACCTTTGGCGCATGCAGTCCCGTTTTCAGCGCTCGCGAAACACCTGCAGCCTGTTTAAGGCAAAGCTTCCTGTGACCTCCCCCGTGACACCCAGCACAAACAGTTCAGGCTTGCCATCCCCGTCTGTATCATCAAGAATGTAGTCGGCAATGAAGTCTTTTACAAAATCACTTGCCCAGTTGTATTCGAAAGCCGAGCCGTTCCAGGCAAGGCAGGTGGCCGCTCCCTGGGTGTTTTTTATGAGAAAGTTGAAAAAGCTGTCGCCCTTTTGGGCATTTTTGCCGGCAATCATGAAGGGCTGCCCTGAGTCTGCACTGCCCAAAATAATCCTCATGGGTATCGGCTCTTTCAACTGAGATTCACTCATGGAAACTGAACGTTTAAAAAACAGGGACGTTGCGCCCAGATCATGAGTATCCTTCCAGAGGGTTTTGCCGTCCGGCGACAGGATGGAAAGCTTCAGGGTTGCGTCAAATATGCCGCGCTGGAAGACAAAAAATTCCGAACGGCTGTCATTGTCAATATCAGCTTCGGCAAAGCTGTAGATGCCGCAAATAACGGGCAGCTTTATTTTTTTACCTGCTGTAAGCGCAGCGCCGTTCCAGCCCAGGCTTACAATATCGCCGGCAAAGGGGTTGCCGACCGTTGCTGCCTGGCCGAGCAGCGCCGCTGCGCCTCCGCTGCGGGCATAGGCCCTGAAAAACCAGGGCAGCTTTTCAGCCAGGCGCTGATAGCTCCCATTGCGGTATTCGATAACGAAAGAATTGGCTTCCGTTCCGTCATAGCTGCTGACATAGATTTCATCCGTACCGTTGCCGTTGAAGTCACCCGTATCAATATGCACCAGCCGTTCGGCCTTACCGATCGAAATGTTTTCCGCAGGGGCCAGCGCCATACCAGAACCGATTGTATATACAAACAGCGCCTCCGGTCCGCCCATAAGCAGCTCTTTGCGGCCGTCACCGTTTACGTCACCCGTGCAGAGCATGGTAAGGGCAGAACTTTTGATCATATAGGAAGCTGCGGCATGTGCTTCAAAGACCGGGTTGCCGCTGCGCAGCTCGGGCTGCCGGGGTACGGAAAGGTATTGGGCGGGCTTTTGTGCAGCGTCATCCTCATGTTCGCCTGGCGCTGCCGCAGCCGGGGGAGGCAACAGTACCGTGGCCGGCTGTCCCGAAGCAGGTGTTTTTTGCTTCGGAGCGGGCGGTGGGCTTTCTTCAGGCTCTTCATCAGCCGGCGGGGGTGCTGCCGCTGCCGCCGGTTCATCTTTTTCAAAAACGGCCTGTTTTACCTGGGCGCACAGGCTGGTAACCTGGGGAATAGTTGCATCTTTGCCGGGTATCTGTATATACAGCGGTGTCTGGCTATCCTCTCTCCCCATATCCGTGAGCAGCACGTCGATGCTCAGACTTTCGGAAATTCTGGTTATGCTGCCGGTGAGGCAGTAATCAGCTCCCAGCCTTTTTGCAACTGAGAGCTTTTCCTTCTGAGACAGCATCCGGGACTTCTGCGCGGCGCCAGGCTGCAGCGATTCGAGCGTATGGGCCGAAAGCCGGCCCGGTACGCTCAGCCGCGACGGCATAAGTACGGGAAGAGCATCGCGCACGTCGGAGACATCTTCACCGGCAGTTGCGTCAAAGGGAAAAATGACGATTTTTGATTCCCTTGCGAAAGACAGGCCGGCCGCGCTTAAATAAAACAGCCCCGTCAGGAGGTGGATGATACAGATATGCGAGCGTTTCATATGATAGGCCTTATTGATTGTTAGCACCTGCGCAACATTAGTTGAAGGGGTAAAAACTGTCAAGTCCATAGAAGTTGTGGTCTATTTTGTATCACTAAGTACGCATCCCCACTAAAAAGGCTACAAAAAAACCGTAGGACGGACAAAGAACCTGTTTAACCTGCAAAACCTTTTTGTGCCGGACACGCTTCGCTTTGTGCC
>JAFGCP010000453.1 GCA_016932595.1 Deltaproteobacteria bacterium | reverse complement strand
CGGCCTGGTGCCGGCGCCCGAGTACGACCTGCCCATCTTCATGTTCGACTGGTCCGAGTCCGACGAGTCTATTTTCTATATCTGCGACTTCTACCCGACCGAGGACCCGGGAAGAAACCAAAAGTATCTGGCGGACTATCTCTATGAACCCCTCGACGAACTCTATCAAAGCTGCAGCACCCTGCCGGGGCTGCGGCCCATACCGCTGCATTGGGTGCGGGCCCTTAATTCGCCCTACATGATAACGGGCCATATCGAAAAAGAGCCCCGAGAAAATATCGGCAGGCTGTTCAACTGCACCCTTGACTATCTGCGGGCATGGCTCGGCTTATGGAAGAAGGCGCAGCCCTGTAATCCCGCCTCGCGCCATATGCAGCTTGTGGCCGAGCGAAGGGCCGTGCTGCGCGATCTCTATCTTGAAAACGACCCCGGCATCGGCTCCATCAATAAATTTATCGGCGAAGAAAAAGGCGAGCGGGTGCTAAAACTGATAATACCTGAGTAATACGGGTATTTTATTGAAGGGTGTGTATTTTTGGGGTGGCTGATTTTTCCGGATAGAGGAAGTGAGATTGCAATTGAAATCTGTTGTCCATTCCCCCTTTGAAAAAGGGGGATACAGGGGGATTTTACAGGCACGGCAAATCCCCCCAACCCCCTTTGCCAAAGGGGGATTTTTTCGGACGATTCCTGTGATTTTAAAAAATTATACAGTTTTTTTTGTTGGGTTAAGCCCTCTTGACACTGCTGGTTTTCGTCCCTCAACCCAATCTACGTAAAAACAAGGGCTTGAAAAAAAAGCCTGCGCAAGGGCGAACCCAACAATTTATTGGAGCAGACCGGGCGCACACACAGGTGCGCCACTACGGTCGGCATGCTTGCATAAGGAGAAACAATGAAAAAAGAAGATGTATCCTTTTCCCGCGAAGCAGCAGACATGCTGGATAAAATTGCCGCCATCTGGCCGCCGATTATACGGCAGGGCAAAAAAGACAAAATCCTTTTCTTGCTCAATCTGCTTGCCCGTGCCCGAAAAATTAAAAAGGCAGATACCGTATTGGTGGTCGAGGCTGCGCGCCTGGTCGTGCCCAAATCCTATGACCCCCTGTTTCATATGTTTGAGGACATGGAGGGGTTCAAAAAGCGCATGCTTGAACCGTTCGTGAGCGAAGCGGCCTACAATAAAATCCCCGTGCGGGTCAGGCGCTGGCCCCGCCAGCGGCCCCGTAAAAAAGCTGCTTTCCAAAAATGCAAAAATATTCTTGCCGTTTGCGCAAGCCCCCGCAGCCGCGGCAATACCGATATGCTCATCGATGAGGCCCTGCGCGGAGCCGCAGATGCCGGCGCGCATACTGAAAAAATTATGCTTCACAAAATCAACATGGGCTACTGCATCGGCTGCCGCAAATGCAAGGAGCAGGGCTATGAGAAAATCTGCGTCATCAATGACGACATGACCGAAATATATCAAAAAATCATCGATGCCGATGCCCTCGTGATCGGATTTCCCATTTATACGGGCCGCGAGTGCGCCCAGCTTTCGACATTTCTCGACCGCTGGGACGGCTATGAACGCTATATGCTCACCTCGATGCTCAAGCCGGGCCGCACGGCCCTGGTCATCGGCACCTGGGGCTATCCCTGCATCGACACCTATGACCATGTGATCGAAAACATCATTTCCATTCTTAATCTGCACAAGGTTGAAACCGTCGAGGCCCTGTCGGCCTGCGGTTTCGAGGGCATCCGCCACGGGCTTGACGAAAAGCGTATGGGCGTCATCCGTCGCCATCCAGAACAGCTCAAAAAAGCCTATGCCGCGGGCAGGGCGCTGGCAAAGTACTAAATCGGAGACATGCTGCCATAGATGTAGGCTAAAACAGTAAAGCTTGGTTCCCGCAGCGCACCGGTAACCTGCGTTGAGACCCGGCGCCCGCAGTTGAAAATTTGATTGACATGATAAAGTAAAATGTTATTTTATATTATCATGTATAAACGAAAATTAACATTATCTGAAAGCAACTCGCAAACCTGTTTTCTTTGGGGGCCCCGGCAGACAGGGAAAAGCACCCTTTTAAAGACTCTTTTTCCAAAAGCGCTGCGCTATGATTTGCTGCTGTCGGACGAATACCGCCGCCTTGCCGGGCAGCCATCGATTGTTCGGGAAGAGCTGCAGGCAGCCGGCATCACCGCCGAAACGCAGCGCGAACCGGTCATTATTGATGAAGTACAGAAAATTCCCGAACTGCTTGATGAAGTACACTGGCTGATTGAAAATCGCGGTGTGCGCTTTATTCTGTGCGGATCAAGCGCCCGCAAACTGAAGCGCGGGCACGGCAACCTGCTTGGGGGGCGCGCCCTGCGCTATGAGCTGTTTCCCCTGGTCTATCCCGAAATAACGGATTTCTCGCTCTCAACGGCACTGAACAGCGGCCTGCTGCCCCGTCATTACACCACAGCGCAGCCGCGCAGACTCTTGCAGTCCTATGTGGGAGATTATCTCAAGGAGGAAATTTCAGCCGAGGCGCTTGCCCGCAATATCGGCTCCTTCAGCCGTTTTCTGGAAGTAGCGGCAATTTCCAATAGCGAAATCATCAATTACCAGAATATCGCCCGGGAGTGCGGCATCAGCGCACCGACGGTGAAAAATTATTTTGAAATACTGGAAGACACGCTGATCGGTCGTTTTTTACCGGCCTTCCGGGCAAAGGCCAAACGCCGGGTTATACTGGCGCCGAAATTTTATTTTTTTGATGTGGGCATTTTAGGGGCCCTTGCCCGAAGGGGTGTGGTGGAGCCGGGGTCGGAACTTTTCGGCAGGGCATTTGAACATTTCATCGTCATGGAAGTCATGGCGCACACATCCTACAGCGGGCTTTTCTATCCCGTAGCATACTGGCGCACGGCATCGCAGTTTGAGGTTGACCTTATTCTGGGGGACCATGAGACAGCCATTGAGATAAAATCGACGGCCCAGCCCGGAGATACTCAGCTCAAGGGGCTGCGGGCGTTCAAGGAAGACTTTGCCGTGAAAAAAGCGATTCTTGTCTGCACCGCTGCGCGACCGCGCACAACCGCCGACGGCATCGACATTCTTCCCTGGGAACTGTTTCTCAAGCGACTGTGGGGCGGCGATATCATCGGTTGATGGAATGCGCCGAAGCATCGGTGTGAAACTACCGGATTCCCGTTTTTCAATGCGCCCCCCTTCTCTACCGCCCGAAATTACCTGCGCTCCTGCACTCATGCCTAAAAGGCTGGAGCAATTCCTGAACACGGCCTTGACACTAAGCGCACGGGCGTGATCGCCCGACACCCACGGCAGCTCGCAAAAGCCTGTGCCGCACGGCCCTGGTCATCGGCACCTGGGGCTATCCCTGCATCGACACCTATGACCATGTCATTGAAAACATCATTTCCATTCTTAATCTGCACAAGGTAGAGACGATCGAGGCTCTGTCGGCCTGCGGGTTTGAAGGAATGCTCCACGGACTTGACGCCACGCGCAAAGGCGTCATTGCACGCCATCCGAAAGAGCTTAAAAAAGCCTATGACGCCGGCCGGGCTCTGGCCTGCAGCCGCTAACGCCGGAAGAGCACGCTGCACCCGGCATTACTTTTTTATCCTCAGCAGCACCCGGTGCGGCCCCGGCGTGCCGGGCGGCATGAGGGCCACGCGGTCGCCGTCTCTCAGAGTGGTATCCATGTCGCCTGCTTTCCCGTTTATGAAGACCGCCTCCACAGCCTCCCGGGCTAGCCCCAGCTGTTTCAGCAGGTCCTGCGGCGTTGTGCCCTCGGCAATGCTCATGGCAGACTCGCAGCAGTTGACCCCCTGTTTTTCAAGCGGTTTTCGAAGAAATGATAATGCGCTGAAGATAATACGCGGCATTTAGAGGGCCTCCTGTATCCCTGTTCTTCAGCCGAAAGCATACGTCAGCCCATTTTTATTGCAGCGGGACAGGAAAGTCAACTCGATATACCGCATATCTGCCGTTCACAAACTCACCGCCCTTTATATGTATTTATCTTCAGGGGGCAATATGTTATAAGCTCAAAGATACCCTCTATTTTATAGGAAATGCATATGAATCATGCTGTGATTAAGAAAAAATTCGCACTTTCCATTTTCCTGTGGAGCATTATTGTCAACGGTCTATTTCTGGGCTGCACGCAGCAGGGCGCAGTGCGGGCAACAGATTATTCCGGCTTTCTTGAGCCCACAAAAGAGCTGTCGCAAACAGCCCTGGAGGTGGTTAAAGAGGTCGGCCAGACGCACTATGTCCGCCATGAACTGGATGACCGTTTTTCCAGCGCCGTTCTCGACCGGTATCTGGCCGATGTCGATCCGATGCGCAGCTCATTTCTTGCAGGGGATATACAGGGTTTTGAGCGCTACCGCACCGCTCTTGACGAAGCACTGGGCTCAGGCGACCTCAAGCCGGCATTTATACTATACAACCGCTACCGGAAACGCTTTACCGAGCAGCTCCTTTACTGCATCGACCTGCTCGAGAAAAAAAATCAGCCACTGAATTTCGACATTGATGAAAAGATTGAGACCGAACGCAAAAATGCCCCATGGCCTGCGGATGCCGCCGAGCTGAAGGACCTGTGGCGCCGGCGGGTGAAGGCGTCTCTTTTAAATCTCAAGCTTGCAGGCAAGACGACCGATCAGGCGCTTGACATTCTGCTCAAGCGGTACCGCAATCAGCTAAATCAGATAAAACAGATAAAGCCCGAAGATGTTGTGCATATTTTCATGAACTCCTATGCCCGCTGCTATGATCCGCATACGGAATATCTGCCGCCCCGCGTTTCGGATAATTTCAATATTTCCATGAGCCTGTCGCTTGAAGGAATAGGGGCCGTTCTGCAGAATGAAAACGAGTATACCAAAATAGTGAGCCTCGTGAAGGGAGGGCCGGCAGACAAGGCGGGGCAGCTCAAGCCGGCCGACCGCATCATCGGCGTGGGGCAGGGCGCCGACGCTGAAATTGTCAATGTGGTCGGGTGGCGCATCGACGATGTTGTGCAGCTCATTCGCGGGCCCAGGCAAACCCTGGTTCGGCTTGAGATCATTCCGGCGCATGCAGCCGATGAGCATCAGAGCAAAATTATCAGCATTGTGCGCGATACGGTCAAGCTTGAGGAGCAGGCCGCAAAAAAGAAAACCATTCCTATCGAAAGGGCCGGCAAAACCCGCAAAGTCGGGGTGATTGATGTTCCCACCTTTTATCATGACTTTAAGAACGATCGGGCACGCACTGACGCTTTGCGCAGCACGGTCGCCGACGTGCGCCGGCTTTTAAACGAGCTGGCACAGGAAAAAGTCAGCGGCATTGTGCTTGACCTGCGGGACAATGGCGGCGGGGCCCTGAATGAAGCCATTGCCGTATCGGGGCTGTTCATCGACCAAGGACCCATCGTGCAGGTAAAAGATTCCAGCGACAAGGTTTCCGTCCTGTCCGATCCTGAAGAGGGAATTGTCTATGCCGGGCCTCTGGTGGTGCTGGTGGGCCGCACAAGCGCGTCCGCCTCTGAAATTCTTGTGGGCGCCATGCAGGATTACCGCCGCGCTATCATCATGGGCGACCAGACCTTCGGCAAGGGCACGGTGCAGGCCCTGCTGCCGTTGAACAAGGGGCAGCTGAAGGTGACGCAGGCAAAATTTTACCGCATAACGGGTGACAGCACGCAGAACAAGGGCGTGTCGCCCGACATCACGTGCCCCAGCATCTATGACAAAAGCAAAATAGGTGAAAGCGCTCTGCCCGACGCCCTTGCCTGGGATAAAATTCAAAAAGCAGACTATAAGGCCTGGCCGGATCTCGGCAGGGCGATTGCGAAGCTCAACCTGAGCCATGAGCAGCGGGCCGCGAGCAACCCCGACTATATTTATCTGAAGGAACTGGCCGACCATATTCAGGCGGTGAGCGACAAGACGCTGGTATCTCTTTCCGAAGACGTCCGCCGCAAGGAGGATGCGCAGGAAAAACAGTGGCGCCTCGATCATGAAAACAAGCGCCGGTCGGCAAAAAAACTGCCGCTTCTGGATAAGCTGCCGGATAATGCTACCGATATGGACAATGCCACCGTCACCGATAATCAGACTGCCGAGCCCGGCATCGACAAAGACCCGGTGCTGACCGAGGCGGCCCATGTGCTGGTTGATTATCTGCCGCTTGCGCCGCAGGTTAAGTAGGGCGGCCCCGTGTGCCTGCCCGAAAGATTTCTCTAACCATTTTCGAGGATAGCTTTCATGAAAATCGGCATTATCGGCCTGCCCCAGACCGGAAAAAAAACATTGTTTCAGATTCTTACGGGCCATGTTTTCACCGAGCACAGCGACCAGAAAAAGCCCGCCATGGGAGTTGCGGATATAATAGATCAGCGTTTTGAAAAGCTTGTGCAGATGTATAAGCCGAAAAAGCAGATGCACGCCAAGATAGACATAGAGCTGCTGCCCAGGCTTGAAAAAGAATCCATCGCCCGGGGCGATATCTTCAAGGATATTGCCGATGCCGATGCCGTCTGTCATGTGGTGCGGGCTTTTGAGGATGAGGCGATCTACCATGTGGACGGCTCCATCGACCCCGTGCGCGACATCGATATGGTCGGGGGCGAGCTTATTCTGCATGATCTTTTGTTCATTGAAAAGCGGCTTGAACGCCTTGAAGCGCAGATGAAAAAGCAGAAGGATGAAAAGCAGCAGAAAGAGCATGCTATGCTCGTGCGCTTCCGGGAGCATTTGGAAAAAGAACAGCCCCTGCGGCTGCTTGCCCTCAGCCATGACGAGGACATGCTGATCCGCAGCTATCCCTTCATCACGCTCAAGCAAATGGTCATCGTGCTCAATGTCGCGGATGACGCGCTGGCTGATATGGCTATTATCGAAAAGCTGCGCGCCCGCTGCGATGCTGAAAAGATGGAGGTCATGCAGGTGTCGGCCAAAATGGAGGCCGAGATCGCCGCCCTTGATTCCGAGGCCGAGCGCAGGGAATTCTTAAAAGACCTCGGCATCGAAGAGCCGGCCCTGGGCCAGCTCACGCGCTTGTGCCTGAAGGCCCTGGGTCTTATGTCGTTTTTCACCGTCGGCGAAGACGAGGTGCGGCAGTGGCTCATCCGCAAAAATGCAACAGCGCCCGAGGCGGCAGGAGCGATTCACTCAGACCTGCAGCGGGGCTTCATCCGCGCAGAGGTATTCAAATACGACGAGCTTATGGCGCACAAAAATGAGGCGGGCCTCAAGGCCGCGGGCAAGCTGTATCTCAAGGGCAAGGACTATATCGTCGAGGAGGGCGATATTTTGAACATCCGTTTCAAGGTGTAGGTTTTTGCCTGCGTGCAGCCCTGATTCTTCCGGGTTTATGCCTGGCCGCTCTTTTTTTCTCCTTGCAATCATCCCATTTTCCGCCTGCTGCCCCAACGTCCCCTTCATGCTTTGCAAACAGGGGTGTTCTTCCGTGCTTGACACCTCCCTGTGAGGCACAAGCGGCATGTCCGTTTCACGGGGCAGTGGTTTTTATGAACGGCAGCGCCCCAATAAAAAACTATAAACTGTAACACCTTTTCGAGCGATAAGAGTAGCTGAACCACGCAACCGCAAAGCGGCCCGAACAAAAGGGGTAGCAATGGGGTACTTTTTAGCAAAAGGTCGAAGCCTCCTCTGTAATAATGAAGACAAGAAGGCTCTGCCCTATTTGAAAACAGCCGTAGAAAATAACCCTGACAGCATAGATGCCTTTTTGCATTATGGCATCTGCCTTGACAAGCTTGGGCGCTACGGGGATGCAGCTTCAGCCTTCAATGAGGCGCTGCGGATGCGGCCGGACTCTGCTGACACGCACTATTTGCTCGGGCGCGTATATTGTAAGCTTGGCCAGGCCCTGGAGGCTGTAGAATCCTTGAAAGAGGCGCTGCGCCTACAACCGGATTGGGCTGACGCATATATAAGCCTGGGGTTTGCCTACGTAAAGCTTGGCCGGCCCCAGGAAGCAGTCGACGCCTGTACTGAGGCTATACGCATACAGCCGGATTGGGCTGACGCGTACATAAGCCTGGGGTTTGCCTACTCAAAACTTGGCCAGCACCAGAAAGAAATCGACGCGTATAAAGAGGCGATCCGCATAAACCCTGATAATGCCCGGGCTCACGCAAACCTGGGAGCAGCATACGGCATGCTTGGCCAGTACCGGAAAGCAATCGAAGCCTGCAAAGAGGCGATCCGCATACAGCCCGATGATGCTGCGGCACATGTAAATCTCGGGCGGGCATATTCGGCTCATGGCCGGTACCGGGAAGCAGTGGAAGTCTGCAAAAAGGCAGTTAAAATCAAACCTGATTTTGCTGAGGCCCACTTGCATCAGGGTTTTGCCTACGGCAGGGTCGGCCTCTATCAGGCTGCAGTCGAAGCCTTTAAAAAGGCCGTCAAAATACAACCCTTTGATGCCGGCGCGCACTATTTGCTCGGGCGGGCTTATATTGATATTAATGCCCAGACCGATGCCCGCGAAGAATATAAAATTCTAAAAAATCTAGACGTTGAACTGGCGCAAGAACTTTTCAATCATATTATTAAAATACGTAACTTTCAAAATCTCTCATGAACGATGCGTTACCGAACGAAACGGAAAAACCTGCCTGCCGACTTTAAAATCACCGGTTATGTTATGTCAATACCCCTCTGTAAAACAGTTTCACTATTTCAATATATGCTATACTCACAACATATGAATTGAACACATTTGGGAGATTACCATGAAGAATGCCCTGTTATCACTGACCCTTGCCGGCTTATGCTGCTTGTGCGCCTGCTCAACCACAAAGGAGAATGGTATGATGAAACCCCTTGCTGTTGTGCCTTCGGTAAGCATTGAAAAGTATATGGGCACCTGGTATGAGATAGCCCGCTATCCCAACAGGTTTCAGGAGGGCTGTG
Source organism: Deltaproteobacteria bacterium (assembly GCA_016932595.1). Classification (GTDB taxonomy): domain Bacteria; phylum Desulfobacterota; class WTBG01; order CAIYCZ01; family CAIRTM01; genus CAIWCT01. The sequence continues at coordinate 2,640 of JAFGCP010000453.1, read as the reverse complement.
TAGCCACACAGGTGCAGTACTCGCTGCGGCCCGACGGCAAAGTGAAGGTTCTCAATAGGTGCCGTGAGGATACCGTCGACGGCAAGGAGAAATCGATTGAAGGCAAGGCCTGGTCGGTTGACAAGGAGACCAATGCTAAGCTTAAAGTGCAATTTTTCTGGCCTTTTAGTGGTGATTACTGGGTTATCCAGCTTGATAAGGATTATACGTATGCCGTGGTTGGCCATCCGAAAAGAACCTATCTCTGGATTCTCAGCAGAACCCCCAGCCTTGATGAGGCCACCTACAGCGCTATTGTGAAGAAGCTCATCGAGCAGGGCTATGATCCGGCCAAAATGATTATAACGCCACAGAAAAAAGGCTGAGCCGGCAGCGGCTGTTGCGAGGATGAAGGGTTAACATGAATGTGTATGACTTTTCAGCCTGGACATTAAGCGGGCACGAGAAAGCTCTGGCCGATTTCAAGGGCAAAGTGATGCTCATTGTCAATACGGCAAGCAAATGCGGATTTACGCCCCAGTACAAGGGGCTCGAGGCGCTGTATGAAAAATATCATGACCAGGGCTTTGAGGTGCTGGGGTTTCCCTGCAACCAGTTTCTTCACCAGGAGCCTGACACGGGCAGCGAGATTCAGACCTTCTGCGAGCGCAACTTCGGCGTGACCTTCCCCTTATTTGAAAAAATCGATGTAAACGGCATAAACGCCCACCCCCTGTTTCAGTATCTCGCACAAGCAGCTCCCGGCTTTTTAGGGCTTGCTGCCATTAAGTGGAATTTTACAAAATTCCTTATCAACCGCAGCGGCATACCGGTGAAACGCTACGCGCCAGCGACTCCGCCTGAAAAAATCGAAGCGGACATTGAAGCGCTGCTTGCAGGCTAGAGCATGTATCTGTATTTTGTAGCCGTATGCTAAAGAAAAGGCAATCCGTTCGTGGTGAGCGTGTCGAACCATGAGCGGATTGCCTTTCCGGCATTAAACCACTTCAGCCCTTCGATACTTCGATATGCTCAGGATGCAGGGTGCAACGAACCGGGGCTTTATTTTCAGCCGCTTATCGAATCATTCATTTTTTTCCGGCTGCTCCCGGTGCTCCATCATCGTCGCATAGACGGATCGGGCAAAGTCCATAAATTCCTGCTCATCAAAATCGCCGTCCTGGAAACATATATGTATATAGGGGTCATCGGCATCGCCTCCGCCGGTAAAGTCATTGCCCTCAAAGGCATCAAGAGCGGCATCAAGGGCTTTTTTTTCATCAACTTTTTTCATAACCAGCTTCTCTGCAAATGCAAACGACGCTTGTGGGAAAAGCGGCAGGGGCCGGTGGAGGCCCTGCCAGTAAAGGCCAAGAAGGCCGCCAAAAAGCAGCCCGGCATCATCGATGCGCGGAAACTGCCAGCCCGTGGGCCGTGCATTTTTAGCGTCCAGGACAAAAAGCAGTGTTCTGTCGCCGGCGCCGGAGGCGCACAGCGCAAGGTGATAGATCCATGCCCGCAAGAAATCTTTGGGTTTTGCCCGCGCATAGCGGTACATAACCAGGTTGCGGCTGTGCACCGCGCTTAAGGTTCCGGTTAAAACAAACTGCCCCATCGGCAGAACAAGGGGCACAGGCTCTGCTGAAGCATGGGCCCGATAGGGCGCTAGCTGCTCTATGAAATCTTCAATTTTGCCGATGGAGGCATCATAGACCAGCTCGCCCACCATGCCATGAGGCAGCAGCCCTTGAGCGCGCACGGATGGATAGAGCTCTTCAGTACCTGCCCCCGCAAGCCTGCGTTCGAGAAGCTCCTGCTCGACCGTGTAGCGTTCAAGCCCTGCAAGGGCAAAAGGCTCCCTGTCTTGGATCACATCTTCTGCAGCATCGAAATCAATCCCCAGCCGCTTTTGAAGAAGATACTGGCAGGGATTTACCAGGAAACTGCACAGATCATCAAGACTAAGCGTTCTGAATGCATTTTCTGCTGCAGGGAGATCGCCTGTAAAAAAAGGCGGCATTTCTGAAGCAGCGCCCTGCCTGATGGCCAGGGCGCAGTAAAAGTCCCGCAGCGAATAGCTGCGCAAATCTTTGCCTTCAAAATAGGCGGGGCTGAAAGGCTGCAGCCTGTGTTTGGTAATCATATATTCCCGAATGGGCTTCTCCGGGTCCGGGCAGGTGAAACCCTGCTCGATATAATCCAGCAGCTGGCTGACCACGGTTGAGGGAGGTATGACCGAGTTGTCGCTCAGGTTCTGGCCCGTATAGCTTATAAAGAGCTGCTGCTGCGCCGAAAGAAGGGTTTCGAGAAACAGGTAACGGTCGTCCTTTTTCACCGAGCGGTCGCAGGGGCGGCTGTGGCGCGCGATGAGGTCGAAAGCGGGCGGCCGCGCAATACGGGGAAACAGGCCGTCGTTCATGCCAAGCAGGCATATTATTTTAAAGGGTATGCTGCGCATGGGCAGCATGGCGCAGACGGTAACCGCTCCCGTGAGAAAGCCCGCTCCTGTCACCTGCCGGGAAAATGCCTTTTCAAGATGCTCGGCCACAACCTCAAGAGATAGCTCACGGTCAAAGCCCGAAATCTCCTGCATGCGGCCAAGGCCCGCGCAGGCAGCCCTCGCCGTGTCAAGGGTATGGGTTTCATCTTCTGAGTCGGGAT
>JAFGCP010000007.1 GCA_016932595.1 Deltaproteobacteria bacterium | reverse complement strand
CTCGGAGCCCGAGCGCTACGCCGCTTACACGCGTGAATACCTGGGCTGGGGTGTGTTCGCGCTGATGCCGCGGTGATGCGTTTGCGCATCCGGCGGATCATCAAAGGCTGTGCCTGCAAAAGTTTCCAACGAGTCTGGACATGGTTCCGCTGCGCTCAACCTACGGACTGGATCAGCAGGCCCTTTTATTCATAATGTGTCCACATACGAATAATTTTAACAGCCCTTTGCTTTTCAAGAATCTGGTACACCAGGCGATGCTGGATGTTAATCCGGCGTGAATAACCGCCGGTGAGATCACCGGTCAGCTTTTCGTATGGGGGAGGGGCCTGAAAGGGATTGGCTGTCAAAAGCTGTATGGGAGTTTCTACTTTAGAGCGAAGGCCTGCTCCTGCAATTTTCCTGGCATCCTTTTGAGCCTGCTTTGTGTAATAAATGCTCCAGCTCACCAGCCGGCGTCCTTTGAGCATTTTGAAAGAGGTGTCTCGATCCCCTTACGAATCGACTCTCTCATACCTGGAATAGAAATCAGATAAAGTGTTTCCTGAATAGCGTTCCAATCATCTTCAGCCAGCAGAACTGCATTTGCCCTTTTGCCGGTAATGGTGATCGGTTTATGCGATACGGCGGTTTCATCTATTAATTTATAGAGCTTTGTTCTGGCTTCGGTTGCTTTCAGTGTCGACATTGCACACTCTCCTGGCAGTGCATTTTTAGAAGAATACCCCCTTATTGCCTCCAACTGATTTGATTAGTACGTTATTGCGTACGCTTTGTCAAGGGAGGAATATGTACGATGCAGTTTGTAGGGTGCGCCGCGCGCACCGATGACGGATGGTTATTGTGTTGTTAAGCCCGTAGCGTGAAAAGCCGGGTTGGCGATGGGGTTTAAAATTTGATTTTTTGTTTAATAATCGGTGCGCGCGGCGCACCCTACGGACTGCGCTCAACAGCAGCCTGCAAAGGCATTTATTCGACGACCCTGACTTCTCTGCCGTTAAACGACACTATGCTGCCGGCTCTGATTTTGCAGCCTTTGCGCAGCTCAACCCGCCCATCAACGGAAACCATGGCCGCGGCAATCGCCTGCTTTGCCACGCCGCCGGTTTCGCACCAGCCTTCCAGCTTCAAAAGGCTGTGCAGTTCGATATAGGGCCGGCCTTCAAGGCTCATCGTATCCATTGTCGTCTCCAGGGTTTTATAATCAATCAGGCTTGTTTTCGCTGTCCTTTGCCGCTTCAGCAGCATGTTCTCCCCTGGATTTTTTCGGGAAGATAAGAACCATGATGCGGACGGAGGCTAAAAAGAATATGCCGAGGCCGAGGTAATGCCGCCAGCCGGTCTCAATGCTCAGCCAGGCATACATGCCGCACATGGCAAGAAAAGTATAGGCCGCAATCCGCCAGAATTTGATCATCGCTGCCTCTGAGTCCAGGAAAATGACATGCTCAGTTCGAAGCCCTACAAAAGAAAGGGCGGATAATCCCCCTTTAGCAAAGGGGGTTAGGGGGATTTGTCAGGCTGCAAAAAATCCCCTTGTATCCCCCTTTTTCAAAGGGGGAATGAAAGAAGCATATTTTTGTATAAAAATTTAATAGTGCCTTCTTGTTTCTGTTGCGGGCATATTAATACACAAAACAGTCAAAAATTCAATTGCCATGTAACCTGAGCATGACAGCAGCGGGGTGATGAGAAGGTTTTGATGCCTGGCAAAGAGCTCTATCTATCTGATAAATCTTTTTTCTTCCAAATGGGACACAAATATGCTATGAAAGCAGCCATCCAATTAAGATTAATACCAGTACGGAGCATACCATGTCAGGACATTCCAAGTGGAGTACCATTAAACGCAAAAAAGGCGCTATTGATGCCAAGCGCGGCAAGATTTTTACGCGCCTTATCAAGGAATTAACGATTGCCGCGCGCCTGGGCGGCGGCAACCCCGAGGGCAATCCGCGGCTGAGAACGGCCGTGCTGGCGGCAAAAGCTGAAAATATGCCCAAAGACAATATCGACCGCGCCATTAAAAAAGGCACGGGCGAGCTTGAAGGCAGCATCTATGAGGAACTCACCTATGAAGGCTATGGCCCCGGCGGAGCTGCCATCATGGCCGAGGTTCTGACCGACAACAAGAACAGGGCCGCCGCCGAGATACGCCATGTTTTTTCAAAAAATGCCGGCAATCTGGGCGAGAGCGGCTGCGTCGGCTGGATGTTCAGCAAAAAGGGCACTATCGTGTATGAGAAGGGCGCGGTCGACGAAGAGAAGCTTATGGAGATTGCTCTTGAATGCGGCGCCGATGATGTGACCGAGGATGAAACCAATATCGTTGTGACAACGGACCCGAAGTCTTTTTATGCCGTCAAGGACGAGATTGAGAAACATAAGGACCTCCCGGCCTATGTCGTTGCCGAAATTTCCATGATTCCGCAGAATACCGTGAAGCTTGCAGGCAAGGAAGCCGAGCAGATGCTGCGGCTTATGGAGGCGCTTGAGGATTCCGACGATGTGCAGAATGTGTATTCCAATTTTGACATTCCCGACGAAATGATGAATGAGTAGTCACAGCAGGCAAAAAAAAGCCCTTTGAAGGCCGATGCGTTTTCAAAGGGCTTTTTTATTGCTTAAAAAGGTAAAACAGTACGAAATCCTTCAGGGGGATTTAACAAAAAGCTGTAGCCTTACGGGTCGTCCGTCAATGACAGGTTTTTTTGCAGGGTGGTCTTCAGCAAGCCAGGCTTGGAATCAATGGCTGCTGTGGTATTGTGTTACATGCTTCGCTGCCGGGCTTAAGCCCGGCCTTTTACATCCATTTCTTCCTTTTGAACAAAAGCAGCATCACGCCGGCCGCAGCCGCCATGAAAGCCAGTATCATCGGGTATCCCCACGGCCAGTCAAGCTCGGGCATATACTTGAAGTTCATGCCATAAACGCCCGCGATGAAGGTGAGCGGTATGAATATCGTTGCTATCACGGTCAGCACCTTCATCACCTGGTTCATGCGGTTGCTCACGGATGAAAGATAAATGTCGAGCATGCCCGATATCATGTCCCGCGTTGTTTCAATCGTATCGATGGCATGGATGACGTGATCGTATACGTCGCGCAGGTATATGAGCGTTGACTCGCTGATCAGGGCCGACTCCCCCTTGGCAAGGGCGTTTATGATTTCCCGCAAGGGCCAGATGTATTTTTTCAGCTGCAGTATGGCTAGCTTGAGATGATGAATGTCATGAATGGTTTCATTGCCCGGGTCTGAGAGCAGCGCTTCCTCGATGTCTTCGATTTTTTCACTGATTTTTTCTGTAATGGTAAAGTAATTGTCAACGATGCCGTCGATAAGGGCATAGGCCAGGTAGTCGGATCCCATTTTTCTTATTTTCCCCTTGCCGCTGCGGATGCGCTCCCGCACGGGCTCAAAAAGATCGCCCTGCATTCCCTCCTGGAAGGAGATGAGGAAAGTGTCACCCAGTATGAGGCTCACCTGCTCGGTCACGATGCCGCCCGTGGCTTCATCATAATCAAGCATTTTCATGACAACGGAAATATAGTCGCCCATGTCGTCGAGCTTGGGGCGCTGATGGCTGTTCAGGATATCTTCAAGAATGAGGGGGTGCAGGCCGAACTGAGCCCCGATTTTTTCCATGAAAGCAGTATCATGCAACCCTTCTATGTTGATCCAGGTTTTGCCCGGCTGCTGCTGAAGCGCTCGGCAGTCCTCAGCAGTTTTCAGAACAGTTTCTTCGCAGGCGGTCTCGGTATAGTGAAAGGCCGTAACGTCCACAGCTGCTTTTTTTTGCTCGCCCACATGAATGAGCTTGCCCGGCGAGGCCCAGGCTTTCTGCGAGCGGTGTTTGATGGACGGGCTCATAATGGAATCCCCCTGCAGTGAAATATGAGGCATATTGGTGTTACCGATACTATGTGTGCCCGCGTCTGTCAATAGGCAAGGGGGCATGGATGAGGGTTCAGGGTTCAGGAATCGGGGTTTAGGGTGTAGAAAAAAAACAATGGGTCGGAAGACAGGAGTCAGAGTCCGGTATGCAGGCGCCGGAAGGGTTTTGATTATTGCCCATGGCGAGATTGTTATTGGAATTTAATAAAGGTGCGCACAGCACACCCTACAGGTAAATTTTGTTGGTATTACTGATAGAGGCAGGGTTCCCACCATGCACCTATCAGTAGTGAAATTTTAAAATGGTGCACATTGCGCACCCTGCGGATTCAAGTAAATGTTTATAAATATTTGGGTTTCAAGGCCTGTCTTATATGCTAAACTAGTCAGTAAAAACAAGAAGGGAGCATACCTATGGCAGCTCAGGAAAATCGGTTAATACTTGTGGCGGCAATCATTGTCGGCGTCTGTCTGCTTGCCGGGCTTGCGGCAGGCGGCTACTTTATCGGCAAGGGCGGGGCGCGGTTTAAGGGTGATATCAGGTCGGTTTCCGTAAAAGGGCTGGTCGAAAAGGAAGTAAAGGCAGACCAGGCGATCTGGAGGCTTGATTTCAGGCGGGCAAGCCAGGACCTCAAGGAGGCCGATGCGGGCATCAGGGCAGACCGGGAAGCAGCGGTCGCTTTTCTCAAGAACCAGGGCTTTAAGGATGAAGAAATCAGCCCCCAGCCCATGCGCGCCATTGACAAGCTTGCCCGTGACTACACTCAGGCGCAGGAAAATAATCAGCTGCGCTATGTTGTAACCACTGCCGTGCTGGTTACGACTTCAAATGTCGATCTGGTGACCAAAGCGGTGGGGAGGTCTGAGGAGTTGCTGAAAGCCGGCGTCCTGCTTGACGGCCAGCAGGATGGCGGTACGGCAAATCCGCGCTATGTGCTCACCTCGTTCAATGCCCTGAGGCCGCAGCTTCTTGCCGAGGCCACAAAAAATGCCCGGTCGATCGCTCAGCAGTTTGCCGCTGATTCCGGCGCTCAGGTCGGCAATATCCGCTCCGCCAATCAGGGCGCCATTCAGATTTTCGGCACGGACGGCAATGACGAGTCAGGCTCCTATAATCCCACAAGCACGCCGTCGAAGAAAATCCGGGTTGTGAGCACCTTTGAATTCGAATTGAAATAGGAAATCAAGCGGGGGTGCCTGGTGTTCTATTAAGGTCAGGCAAGAGGGTTTATCAATAAATAAGCCGCTGAACGAAAACGGTCTCCTATGGATTTGTTGGGTTCGCCCTTATGACAATGTGATATTGTAGGGGCTTAAAATTTTAAGCCCCTACGTTCACATTTGGTTGGGTTGAGATACAAAACCCAAAGGTTTGTTGAGGGCTTAACCCAACCAAAAAAATTATTTCTTACTCAGGCAAACAGCGATTGCAAGAAAATAAAAAAGCCCCGCATCTGCGGGGCTTTTTTATTGGCTGCTAATGTGGTCTTACAGCTTGACAACATTGGCGGCAGCCGGTCCCTTGGCGCCGTCGACGATATCGAACTTTACACGATCACCCTCGGCCAGGCTTTTGAACCCTTCGGAATTAATTGCTGAATGATGGACAAAAACATCCTTGCCGCCATCCTGTGCGATAAAACCGAACCCCTTTGAATCGTTAAACCACTTCACTGTTCCTTCGTTCATACTACTACTCCTTTGTTGGTGGCTCCTTACAGGAACCCTTTGTAATTATGCCGGCCCATAAAATATGGAACCGGGTTGCAGCCTGATCTGTCTTATCATTGCAATAAAAAACCGCACTCACTTGTGTTTGTGCGGTTCGGTTCAGCAATGTAGCTTCAATCAGGTACTGCACATTCATAAAAGTATAACAGCTATTTTAATAAAAGATAGTTTTTTTTTATGCCAGTAACGAAAAAACAGGGGGGTGACCTTATGGTGCGGATTACTGGCGCAAGAGACTTCTTTTGAAGTATCTACAAAAAGAGATCAGATGCAATGCTCCATGATACTAAAGAGCCAGGCTTTCGATCTTCAGGCCGGTCATTTTTTGTATCCGCTATGGAATAAAATACAAGGTAATATGCTGCAAATGCATGATTTTTTTTCCTTCTGTGCATAATTTTTTCTTGATTATTTTTCTTGTACAGGGCATTGTTGGTTAAAATAAAAAATGAATATGAAAATGGCATATTCGTTTTTCGAATCATATATGGGAAATATGTATTCGTTCTTGATTCGATAATGGTTGAGGAGGAAAAAGATGAAAAGAAACGTGGTATTGCTTCTGATTGTTTTGGCAGTGATGTGCTTTGCACGGCCCGCAGGGGCGGCAATAGCAACAGACAAAGCATTTATTGAGAATTGGGCCGTGAAGTATAGTGGTGCTCCGGCTGAGGCGCAGTATGAAAATATAGTCTTAGCAGCGGTCGATTTTGATACTCAGAGCGATGAAGATGTTTATGAAAATATGTATAATATCACCCCTGTTGATTCACAGTTAACCGATATAATTATCAATGCGGCTGCGGACTCGGACGGCGACGGCTCACCTGATAATGAGGACTGTGCGCCTGCGAATCCCAATATTTATCCCGGCGCACCGGATGACGATTGCGACGACACCGACAATAACTGTATTGGTGGTCCCGATGATGAGTATGCACCCGACAGCAGCTGCTTTTCGGCGCAGCCGGGCGTGTGTGCTGCCGGCAATGCCGCCTCTACCTGCGTGGCAGGAGTCGAGACGGCCTGCG
>JAFGCP010000452.1 GCA_016932595.1 Deltaproteobacteria bacterium | reverse complement strand
TAGGGGGAAAGTAAAAAACCCCCGATTGATCGAGGGTTTGTCTGTATCGCGGTTTGAGCAGTGCAGCTGGTAATGGCGGAAGAGGAGTCCAACACTTTTTAAAAAACCCTTTATTTATCGAAAAATTGCGAAAAAAATACCGTCAGAAATACCGTCTTAATTAGCGCGCTTAAAATTCGGATTCGAATCATTTGTTTGTGGCGTCTGCAAGGGCTCATTCAGGCTGCTTTTGCCGGTGTCAGCACTACCGGTCAATCGCGGCACAGGAAGAACTCGGGGCATCCCTGTCGATCAGGCATAATATCGGGCGGCCGTGGCAGGCGAGATCGCCGTCTTCATTTTTATGATGCGGGCTTTCCGGATGGGCGCACCATTCAAAGAGCACGATCTTGACAAGGCCAGTTTCCGGCATTTGGACTGGTTTTCTTTGTGCACGGTAATAGCTGCACTTTTTCATGATTACCCCCTCATGCACATTGCATGATTTCTTACATGCCCTCCATTTTATTAACTTTTTCGGTTAGGGTCAAGAATTTAGAAAAATCACGATGTGTGTTGTCAGCCTGGCCGCTCCGCTCCGGCCTCCAGATCAGGCAAGCAGGCATGCACGCGCGGCAGGATACAAACCCCTGCCGCACCGTGCCGCCGCTTGCCGCATCTTCCGGCCTCCGCTTCGCTGCGCCGGTAGTGTGCCCGAAGCCTTCAGCCGGCCCCTGCTTGCCCTGCGGGCTGGCGACAGGGGCCGCAATGCGCCAGTCAGGCAGTCTGCCGCGTTCGCCTGTTTTGCGCCTGCTACTCGGGGCGCTGTCTTGCTCCTCGTCCCTCGTCGAAGCATTTGCCCCTCGGGCGACAGGCGTATCATTGGGGATTTGACGTTGAACTACACTGTCTTGCTGTGCGCCTTCAGCAGATCGCCTGCGCGAACTGCCGAAGGGCCCAGGATGCAAAAAGATTTGATGCCGGTACACGGACTTGCTGTCTGGGTGCTCGGGCTGCAGCCGCCTGCGGCGTCTTCCGCTTGCCTGCGCTCCCTGCCAGAATTGCGGGCGCTTTCATCCCCGCCCACCCAGTATGCGGCCAGCGGCAGCGGGATGTCGGTCGTTTCAGGCCTGCGGCGGCCGCTTCGCTCGGCATGTCTGATAATGCCGCATTATCAAACATGGCCTTTTCGGGCACTGGGGCCTGCACCTGCACAGCAGGCCCGTGCCCTCACAGCCTACCCTCGCTCTCGCTTCAACATAACAGGTGTGTTATGTTAACCGCCCACGGCCTTTCACTCCCTCCGCCCCGCTTGCGCCGTGGCCGCTTTACCCGTCCGCCCCCGGGGCTCCCTGTTTTTGATTATTTCTACGTGGCTTTTCAAAATCTGCTCAACTTTTTGCATTATGCTTGCTATTCTTTTTGGTTAGAAGTAAATAAATATGATTGTTTTTTTTCAAAAAAGGCAGGGGTGTAATGGATACAAAGAAACTGCACAGCCATATCAAAAAATATATCTCCAATATTTCCTCTCCAGATCAAAAACACCAGGAAGGCCAAAAAATTCGACAGGAGCAAACGGCTTTTTACCAGTCATGGACAAAAGACCGGATGCTCAGCATGGATGAAGCTGGGCTTTACGAGTATATCGCGCGCCTGTGGGCCATGCTCATTTGGGGTAATAAGCAGTATGTCGTTGATAAGCTGCTTTTGAATCACGGGCTTGGCACCGTCCGTAAAGAACTGGCTGAGCTGGTCTGGGGCACAAGTCCGGTTGCCAAACGCTGGGATCATTTCCGCAAGACCATTAAGGGCATCGGTCCGGCGATGATGAGTGAAATTCTTTGTCATGTGCACCCTGACACCTGCATTCTTTGGAACCGCATAGCCTATGCCGGAATGGATTATCTCGGTTTAAAAAACCTGCCCCGCTACACCTATCAGCTTACCGGCAAAAAATATGCTGAACTTTCCGCCGCTGCGCAAACCATTGCAGAGGAGCTGCGCAAGGCCGGCATTAAGGATGCTGATCTTTTAACAGTTGATTATTTTATTTGGGATGAACTGCAGGGCCTCAATACTATATCTGCCTCTTTTAAAAGCCCGCAGCCTAAAAAGGGCTTATCAGAAGAATCAAACGGTGAAACACTGCAGTTTATTCATAATGATATCCGTGACAAGCTTGCCGACATAGGCCAGTGGCTGGGCTTTAAAACCAGCACGGAAATAAAAGTGGCCGAGGGTTCCAAGGTAGATACGGTTTGGGAATCGACCATCGGCAATATGGGCAGGGTTATCTATGTATTCGAGGTGCAGACCAAGGGGTCAATCGACAGTCTGATTCTCAATCTGCTTAAATCGTTGAATAATCCGGCAGTGCAGGGGGTAGTGGCCGTATCAGATGCCGAGCAGCTCAACAAAATCCGCAAGCATGCCGAAACCGTCGGCGACCTGGGCAAAAAACTGCGTTACTGGGATTACCTTGAAGTGCTTCAAAATCATGAGGCTCTTGAAGCCGTCAATGAATCAATCAATCGCCTCGGGCTCGTACCCCAGGGGTTTTAAAAAGGCTGACCAATGCCCACGCTTGAATGGATTGGCAAAAAGGCCGTTGTTACCCATCATACCGAGGTTCCGTTTCATCTTTTGAAAGATGAAACGGCGCTGTCATGCGGCGATCCGGGCAGCGGTAATCTGTTGGTTGAGGGAGATAACCTGCTGGCCTTAAAAGCGTTGCTGCCATACTACGCCGGTCAGGTAAAATGCATCTACATCGACCCACCATATAATACAGGTAAGGAAAATTGGATATACAACGATAATGTTAATAGTCCAGAAATTAAGGCTTGGCTTGGCAAAGTTGTTGGCGATGAGGCAGAAGATTTATCTCGTCATGATAAATGGCTGTGCATGATGTATCCGCGCCTCCTTTTAGCAAAACAATTTTTATCAGATGATGGGGTTTTATTTGTTTCCATAGATGATACTGAATTACCAAAATTAAGATTATTATTAGATGAACTATTTCCGCATCCTCAAGCAAAGAACCGGTTGGCTTGTTTCATATGGCAGACAGAGGGGAATTTTGACAATCAGGCAAAAATTAAAAATTGTCATGAGTATATATTGGCTTATTCACGTAAATTTGAAAAGTTTCCACCACCTCCGGTTATCGATCCAACAATACCTAAGGATAGCAAGCTATATAAGCCAGAAATAAGAAATACAATTGTAAAGAATGGTCCTAAAAATCCTATTTCTGAAATAATATTACCTAAAGGTTTTCCAGCTGCATTTAAAGAGGGCATTGTAAAAGCCCGTAATAATAAATGGCCACATTTCGAGCAGGATTTAATTGTTGTAGATTATAAACTTCAAAAAGAAGTCAGTGTCTTGAGTGGGTGGAGCTCAAAAGAAATTTGTTTGGAATTTATTGGGAATCATTTCCTTCCAGTAAAAGATACAAAGGGTCAATTAACAACATTTGAATTAAAGAACACAGGCGCAATCGAATGCATTAAAAAACGAATTACTGAACAGAGCCATGTGATAAGTGTTATTAGGGGTGTTGGCTCGACTCAACAAGCAAGTCAACAGCTTTCAGAAATGGGTATTAAATTTGATTACCCTAAGCCCGTCGGTTTGATTAGCTATCTTATTTCTATGATGCGTGATAACTCATCAACCATAATGGATTTTTTTGCCGGCTCTGGCACAACTGGTCAAGCCGTATTGCAATTGAATAAACATGATGGAGGGAATAGACGTTTTATACTGGTAGAAATGGATTCAAATATCTGCCGCAATGTCACGGCTCTACGTCTTCATAAAATATGCAATGGTTATGCAAAAGATGATAACAAAAAAACGGAAGGGTTCAGCTACGGTTTTCGTTTTTGCTCCTTGGGCGAGCCTTGTTTTAACGAGCAAGGCAGGATAAATCCAAAAGTCACCTTTGCCGAGCTTGCCCGGCATGTCTTCTTTGCCGCAACGGGCGAGCCCATGCCTGCCCACAAAAAAGCCAACAGTCCCCTTTTAGGGGTATGTAACGGCACGGCCGTATATCTGCTGTATAACGGCATCCTGAATGACAAGCGCCCGCAGGGCGGCAATGTGCTCACTCAGGCCGTGCTTGAAAGTCTGCCGCCGCATGACGGGCCAAAGATTATCTTCGGCACGGCCAATCGGCTCAGCCCTGCGCGGCTCAAAAGCCTTGGCATTATTTTTAAACAGATACCCTATGAAATAAAAATCAAGTAATCGGGTTGCCCCATATGTTTGAGCTTAAAACCTATCAGGAATCAGTGCTTGAATCACTGAGCACGTATTTAAAAGCCTGCCACACGCTGCAGGATGCCTCCTTTGCATACTACAAAGTCACGGAACAGCTCTGGGAACAAGGCCTTTCTTACCGCGCCATTAAAGACCCCTCGGAGCTTGCCGATATTCCCTATGTCTGCCTCAGGGTGCCAACCGGTGGCGGCAAAACCCTGCTTGCCTGTCATGCCGTTGCCATCGCAAATAAAGAGTATCTGAACCTTGAGTATTCTTTGGTGCTGTGGCTGGTGCCATCTAATGCCATCCGCGTACAGACCCTGCTGGCCCTGCAAAACAGAAATCATCCGTACCGCCAGGCCCTTGAGAACACGCTGGGCAGGGTTTCGGTCATGGATGTGGGCGAGGCGCTGTATATCAATAAAAGTATACTCGACAGCGAAACGGTCATCATCGTTGCCACCCTGCAGGCGTTTCGGGTAGAAGAAAAAGAAGGGCGCAAGGTATACGAGAGCGCCGGGGCGCTCCATCATCATTTTAGTGAAATCGAAAAAGTCAAAGACATACTCTATACTGATGAAAACGGAGTAATCCCCTTTTCTCTTGAAAACGTCATGCGCCTGCGTCGGCCGCTGGTTATTGTCGATGAGGCGCACAATGCCCGTACCGAACTTTCCTTTGGTACTCTGGCCCGGTTCAGACCATCGGCCATCATTGAATTTACGGCAACGCCCGACAACACCAATAACCCCAGCAATGTGTTGCACAGTGTTTCCGCCGCGGAACTCAAAGCGGAAGACATGATTAAACTGCCGATCCGGCTGGAAACAAAAACCGACTGGCAGGCGATTTTAAGCGACGCAATCGCCCAGCGGGCGGAGCTTGAAAAACATGCCGAAATCGAACAGCGCACAACAGGCGATTACATACGCCCCATTATGCTCATTCAGGCGCAACCACACCGGCAGGATAAACAAACGCTGACGGTCGAGGTGCTTGAAAAGAGCCTGGTTGACGATCATCATATCCCCGCCGAACAAATCGTCCGCGCCACCGGCGACGACCGGGGCCTTGACGGCGTTGATTTAAAAGACCCACAATGCCCCATACGCTTCGTTATAACCGTGCAGGCATTGCGCGAAGGCTGGGATTGCCCCTTTGCCTATGTGTTGTGCTCCGTAGCCGAGCAGCGCTCTAGCGGTGCCGTGGAACAGATTTTGGGCCGTGTCCTTCGCATGCCCTATAGTAAATCCCGGTCGGAAAAGGAGCTGAATCAAGCGTATACCTTTGTCACGTCACCAAATTTTTTTATTGCCGCAAAGATGCTGGAAGATGCGCTGGTTGACAGCGGTTTTCAGAAGCAGGAGGTCAAAGATTTAATAAAACCTATCGATGCAACGCAGCCGGCTTTTATTTTCGGTTACACAAAAGCTGCTTTGCCGAAAAAAACCATTACGCTGCCTACAACTCCAAGCACGGGGCAGCTTGCACCTGAACTGGGAAAAAAAATAGAAATAGATGAGGCCGCAAACACCATTACCATAAAAGAGCCATTGCATGAGGATGAGAAAGCGGCTGTGGCCGAGCTGCTGGCGGCACCTGAGGCCGAAGCAGCATGGGTGCAGGCCGTTAATGAGTACAATCAGGAAGTTGCCGAGTTGGTCAAAACTCCGTCTGAAAAAAAGATTTCTTTTAAGGTGCCGGCGCTTTGTATTAAGCGGTCCGGCCAGCTTGAGCTTTTTGAGGAAGACCATTTGCTTGACTATGGCTGGAATTTAAATGCATACGACCCCAAGCTGACCAATGCCGAATTTACCCGACTAACGGATGAAGGGGGGGCAATAGGGGTTGTTGATGTTTCAGCCGAGGGCAAAATAAAAACACAGTTTATCCCGGAGCTGTACCGGCAGTTGCAGGCGATGGTGTCCGTAACGAACTGGAACGATGCCCAGCTTATTCACTGGCTTGATTATTATTTGCGATTCCAAGAGCTCACGTCAGAGGAAAAAAGCGTATTTCTCACCGCAATGGTCGGCGACCTCCTCGATAACCGGGGTATGCCTCTCAGCCAGATCAATCGAAAAAAATTCAATCTCCTTGAAATTGCCCAACAAAAAATTATCGCCTATCGGAAAGATGCACGGAAGCAGGCCTATGAACAACTCTTGTTTAAAGACCATGCCGCCGAGGTAGCCGTTACGCCGGAAAAATGTTTCTCATTTGATCCGGAGAATTATCCGAGGCGCAAAAAGTGCTCTGCGTCCGATATGTTTACAAAGCACTTTTACCCGGATGTAGGCGACCTCGAAGACAAGGGCGAAGAATTTATGTGCGCTCAATTTATCGACAGCATGGATGAAGTAGATTTCTGGGTGCGCAATCTCGACCGCCAGCCGCAGTTTTCTTTTTGGCTGCAAACGTCAACCGATAAATTTTATCCCGACTTTATCTGCAAGCTCAAAAACGGCAAGTTTCTGGTAGTTGAATATAAGGGGGCCGACCGCTGGAGTAATGACGATTCAAAAGAAAAACGCCGGCTGGGAGATTTGTGGGCCATGAAAAGCGGCGGTAGCTGTCTGTTTGTCATGCCCAAGGGGCATGACCTTGGGGCGATTAAACAGGCTGTGCTGGTCAATTAAGGGAGGGGCAAGACTTAACACTTAAATATGAAGGGCACCTATTTAAATAGGTATTTCATCACTATTGTCCAAAATAATTCAAATTGGTTGTTTTGGACAGGCTAAGTGCTTGATTTTACATTAGAGAGCATCCATATCG
>JAFGCP010000451.1 GCA_016932595.1 Deltaproteobacteria bacterium | reverse complement strand
ATAGGCGGCGGCATAGGCAGCCCCTACAGCGCCGCCGGCATCGCCGGCTGCAGGCTGAATCCAGATATCCCGGAATGTGCCTCTGCGCAGCAGCTTGCCGTTTGCCACGCAGTTCAGGGCAACACCGCCGGCCATGACAAGATAGTCGCTGCCGGTCAGTTTCTTTGCCGTTTCTGCAAGCAAAAAAACAATCTCCTCGGTTATCTGCTGGGCGGCAAGGGCAAAGTTCATATAGTGCTGGTCCAGCTCTGTCTCGGGTTTGCGCAGGGGGATGCCGAAAAGCTGCTCCCATTTGTCTTCATGACACATGGTGAGGCCAGTGGCATAATTAAAATAGTCCATATTCAAAAGCAGAGATCCGTCTTCGCGTATATCAATAAGCCTGTCAAGCATCTTCTGCTTGAAAACCGCCGTCTCCCGGCTATCGGGCAAACCATAGGGTGCAAGCCCCATAAGCTTATACTCGCCGCTGTTTACTTTAAATCCGCAGTAATAGGTCACAGCGGAATAAAAAAGCCCCAGAGAATGAGGGAAGTCGAGCTCTCGGCACACCTCAATTGTCCCGCCCCTGCCATGGCCGATGGTGGTGGTGGCCCATTCTCCCACGCCGTCAATGGTCACAATGGCCGCCTCTTCAAACGGAGAAGGGAAAAAAGCACTGGCAGCATGGGATAGATGGTGCTCAGGAAAAAGAAGGCGGGGCTTGCCCGGGCCGATTTTTGCAAGCTCGTCGGTCAGCATTTTACGCATGAAAAGCTTTTCCTTGATCCAGACGGGCATGGCCGAAAGAAAGCTCCGCAGGCCCTGCGGAGAAAGTTCATGATAGGTTTCAAGCAGCCGCTCGAACTTCACATAGGGCTTGTCATAAAAGGCGACGGCGGAAATATCCTGAAGGGTCAGGCCCGCCTCATGCAGAACATAGCGCGCCGCATGCTCGGGAAAACCGCTGTCATGCTTTTTCCGGGTAAACCGCTCTTCATGGGCGGCAGCTATAATTGCGCCGTCCACCAGCAGGGCGGCAGCGCTGTCATGATAATAGGCTGACAAGCCCAGTAAGGCTTCAGACATACCGCACCCTCTTTTAAAAAAGTGTGTAGATAAAAGGAGCTACCGCAGAGCCGCTGGTCAAAACGATTAAAGCTCCGAAGAGAAGCAGTGTCAGAATAATAGGCAGCAGCCAGAATTTTTTTCTTGTTTTTAAAAAGCCCCAGAAGTCTTTCAGAAAATCCATGCAGCCTCCCTCAATATGGGTGTTGTATGTCTTTGGCGGTAAAGGTGTGATTCCTCACCTTGAAAACAGACGCTTGATCTTTTTTCCATTTTTTCAACAGCAATGCATCAGATCCCAAGAACCTTCTGACTAAGCCAATGGGTGTAACCAGGATAAAAAAAAGTATGCTGAGAACAACCTTCGACATCACGGTGCCCAGCACATGCGACAGACCAAACCAGAGCTTGCCGACAGGCTTGTAGAGAGATGGCCAGGTCATAGCAACAAGCAGAAGCAGCATGGCGGCGCCGATACAGCTCTGTTTATGGCCGAAATAGCCTATCAGCAAACAGATAAGCACCATTGCCATGCCGGTATCTTTGGCCTGATCACGGGTTATCTGTTTTGGTATAAAGCCGGCCGCATTTCGCAATGTGATATCGATCATATCTTTCTCTCTGCATTTTGTTTCGATTGCATTGTGGTATAGGCAATCCACTTCCAAATGGTCGCATTATGCACGATAATTGATTAGATTACAATCCATCGCGTGTTTTTGCAAAAAAAAAATTCATTGATTGCAATGTGTAGTGCTGCAAAAACCAAGGCCTCGCCAGCCCGGGGCATCAGGTCTGCTTACGGCTTTCCTTCTTTTTTTTCTGGATATACTCTATCCGCTCCTTGATGATCTTTTCATAGCCACGGTCACTCGGATAGTAAAACTTTCTGCCCTGCAGTTCTTTCGGCAGACAGTCCATATCGGTGATGCCGTCGGCATAATCATGGGCGTATTTATAGCCCTTGCCGTACTCAAGGCTCTTCATGAGCGCAGTCGGAGCATTCCGGATATGCAGCGGCACGGGCAAAGCGCCTGCCTGCTCGACAGCTTTTGCGGCACGACTGTAGGCAGTATACAGGGCATTGCTTTTGGGCGCTGTGGCCATATAGATAGTTGCCTGCGCAAGGGCAAGCTTGCCTTCGGGAAGGCCGATAAAATGAAAGGCTTCTTTTGCCTCAAGGGCTATCTGGAGGGCCTTGGGGTCGGCATTGCCGATATCTTCACTGGCAAAGCGCACAAGCCGCCGGGCGATATACAGGGGGTCCTCTCCTGCCTCAAGCATGCGTGCAAGCCAGTACAGCGAAGCATCGGCATCGCTGTTGCGCATGCTTTTGTGCAGGGCTGAAATAATATTATAATGCTCCTCGCCGGCCTTGTCATAGATGAGCATCTTTTTCTGAAGTGCTTCTTCAACAATATCGCGGGTCAGCTCTCGTAATCCTTGTGCATCCGGGTGGGCTATGCCTGCCGCAATCTCAAGCGTATTGAGAGCCACGCGGGCATCGCCCTGAGAAAAAGCAATAATATATTCAAGGACTTCCCCGGAAGCATGCGCGCGAAGCTGCCCAAGCCCCCTTTCCTCATCGGCAAGGGCCCGCTGCACTATCGTTTTCAGGTTTGCATCAGTCAGGGGCTTTAACACCAGCACCTTTGTGCGGGATAAAAGGGGCGAGATCACCTCAAAGGAGGGATTTTCGGTTGTTGCACCGAAGAAGACGATATCCCCGCGCTCCACATGCGGCAGAAAGGCGTCCTGCTGCGCCTTGTTGAACCGGTGAATCTCATCGACAAACAGTATCGTGCGGCGGCCATGGGCTTTTTTATTAAGAATTGCCTGAGAGACAATCTCACGGACTTCCCTGATGCTTGAAGTGACCGCGCTTAAGGGCATAAAAAGCGACTGCGAGGCATTGGCAATGATATGGGCAAGAGTTGTCTTGCCGGTGCCGGGAGGGCCCCAGAGGATGATGGAGTACAGCTCTGCGCCTTCCATCATACGGCGCAGCAGCTTGTTTTTTCCAAGCAAATGCTCCTGGCCGACATACTCTTCAATCCGGCCGGGCCGCATGCGTTCTGAAAGCGGTATATTTAAATCAACCACCACTTGCTTTCCGCAATAAGGTTGCGATTTTATCCTTAAACAGGTATTTATTATTAGCAGGTTGAACCCTCAAGCGCAAGCTCTTCAGCATGAAGTCAGAAGTCAGAAGTCAGAAAATCAAAAGCTTAGTTCTAATTGTAAATCAAGAAGTTTTTTTATTCTGAATTCTGGATGCTGAATTGTGGCTTCCATATTAAGGAATTGAACACTATGCTTCTCTATCTTCTGCAGGGAGTAACGCTTGGCCTGTCTGCAGCAGCAACACCAGGCCCTTTTCAGGCCTTTCTGCTCAGCCAGAGCGCCCGTATCGGCTGGCGTCGAACGCTGCCTGCGGCATGCTCTCCTCTTATAAGCGACGGGCCCATCATTGTGCTGGTCATGCTCATCCTCACCAGCATGCCGGGCTTGTTTCTTGAAACGCTGCGGTTTGGCGGCGGGCTTTTTCTGCTCTATCTTGCGCGAGCAGCTTTTATTGCTGCGCGGCAGAAGCCTGATTTTGAGCACATACTGCACAAACCGGCTGCACACAGCATCCTTCAGGCAGCGATCCTCAATCTCCTGAACCCCAACCCCTATATTTTCTGGAGCCTTATCGGAGGGCCCGTACTGCTGCAGGCATGGCAGCAGGGCCCGGGTTACTGCCTTGCCTTTCTGGGAGGCATGTATGCAGCCCTGATCGGTGGCTGCGGCTGCCTTGTCATACTCTTCGCAACAGCCGCAAGCCTGGAAGCATCGGTCAACCGGGCTCTGCTCGCCCTATCGGCTCTGGCCCTTGCCCTGTTCGGCTGCTATCAGCTCTTTGCCGCTCTCAGCACAATTATTCGCTGTTTCTCATAAAAAAGTAGGTGTCCGGCCAAAACTTGGGCTATAATACGCCCCTCATTAACCCATGCGAAAAGTACTATGAAAAACGATCTGGAACAGTTATTGCCCTTTGTCAGCAAAGCAAGCCGGTATCTGGGCAATGAAATAAACGCCGTCAAAAAAGACCCCGAAGCAATCGATCTGACCTTTGCCTTTGCCTTTCCCGATGTGTATGAGGTCGGCATGTCGCACCTGGGGCTACAGATACTCTACCATGTGCTCAACAGCATGCCGGGCATTGCCTGCGAGCGGGCCTTTGCGCCATGGCCCGACGATATGGAAGCTGAAATGAAGGCTGCCGGGCTGCCCCTTGCAACCCTTGAATCGGGCATACCGCTGCGGCAGTGCGGCATTGTGGGCTTTTCCCTTGAATACGAGCTCTGCTATGCCACGGTGCTGCGCATGCTGGACCTGTCCGGCATACCGCTCAAGGCCGCCGAGAGGGACAGCTCCTGGCCCCTTGTCATCGCAGGCGGCCCGAGCACCTGCAATCCCGAGCCGGTGGCCGACTTCTTCGACGCCTTTGTGATCGGCGAAGGAGAAGAGGTGCTTCCTGAACTGTGCCGCGCCTATCTGCGCTGGAAACAGTCGGGCGAAGATAAAAACTCCCTTCTTGAAGCCCTTGCCGGTATTGCCGGCATCTATGTGCCATCTTTTTTCTCCATTACCTATAATGATAATGGAACCATACGGCAAATTACCCCCCTGAAAAAGGGCTGCGATCATGTTGACAAGCGCATCATCACCGGTTTCAGCCATGCCCCCTGGTGCGCGAAGCCGGTTGTGCCCTATATGCAGATCATACATGACCGCGCGGGCATAGAAATAGCCCGCGGCTGCACCCGGGGCTGCAGGTTCTGCATGGCGGGCATGATCTACCGGCCGGTGCGCGAAAAAAGCGTCGACCGCCTCTGCGAACTCAGCCGCGAAACCCTTTCAGGCAGCGGCTATGAGGAACTGGGGCTTCTGTCTCTCAGCTCCGGCGACTACAGCGGCATACAGCCCCTGCTGGGCGCGCTGATGCGGGAGCACCGCAGCAAAAAAATCGCCATGTCGCTGCCGTCGCTGCGGGTCGAGTCGCTCACGGCCGAGCTGATTGAAGAAATCAGGCAGATCCGAAAAACCGGTTTCACCATAGCCCCCGAGGCAGGTACGCAGCGCCTGCGCGACGCCATCAATAAGGGTTTTACGGATACGGATATCCTCTCAACAGCCACACGGATATTCGCCGCCGGATGGAACCTTGTGAAGCTCTACTTCATGATAGGGCTGCCCACGGAGACAACTCAAGACATTGAGGGTATTGTGGAGCTATGCCGCGCACTAGGCCGCCTTGACAGGCGCAAAAACATAAATGTCAGCATCTCCACTTTTGTCCCCAAACCCCATACGCCTTTCCAGTGGGAGGCCTTTGAGCCTGCCGGAAGCATCGTTGAAAAGCAGCAGTATCTCAAAGACAGCCTGCGCAGCAGGACCGTCAAAGTAACCTATCACGATCACCGCCTGAGCCTTCTGGAAGCTGTTTTCTCCCGTGGCGACCGCCGCCTTGCCGATGTGCTCGTGCAGGCCCACAGCCTTGGCGCGGGCTATGATGCATGGAGCGAGCATTTCGACCATCTGCTCTGGGACCAGGCATTCAAAAAAGCCGGCATCGATACGGCATTCTACCTGAAAGAGCGCTCCACCGATGAAATACTTCCCTGGGATCATATCAGCTATGGCGTTACGAAGGCCTATCTTCTGAACGAGCGTGAAAAGGCACGCCGGGGAGAGATGACCCCTGACTGCCGCCACGGCCAGTGCAGCGGCTGCGGTGTCTGCGACGGGACCGATGTCAAACCTGAACTATATCCTGCCGGCCCTCAAACAGCGCCGCATGCGGCCCGTGGCATGATCCCTGAGCCCGATCCTTTCCGCTACCGCCTTGCCTATACGAAAGAAGGCGCGGCCCGCTTCATAAGCCATCTTGAATTCAGTTCAAGTTTTGCTCGCGCCCTGCGCCGGGCCGGCCTGCCGCTGCGGTATTCGCAGGGGTTTCACCCCCTGCCCCGCGTGACCTTTCACGAGGCGCTGCCCGTCGGCCTGGAGTGCAGCTATGCGCTGTGCGATATTGAGCTGACGGAACCTGTGCCCGCTGGAGATATTCGCCACAAGCTGAATCGTGAGCTGCCAGACGGCATTACCATCCTCACGGTTGAGGAAAATATTTTGAAAAGTGCCCCGGCCCCTGATACAATAAAAAAGTACAGGGTTCTATTCCCTGAAAATTCCGGCCTGCACTTTCCCGGCACTGACGGGCTTGACCGCAGCATTGCCGGCTTTCATGCCCGCGGGAGCTGCCTGATGCAGGTTGAAAAAAAAGACCGGTCAGTAGAGGTTGATCTGAAAAAAATCATCATGGATCTGGCTCTTGATGCTGACGGAAAAATTCTTATGACCCTTGATGCCGCCGGTCACAGCATGCCCAAAATACCGGCTATTATGGCCGTTCTGTTCGGGCTTGGCGCCAGGGAACAAAAATCACTGCGCATTACGAAAATGAAATCATGACAGCAGAGCTCATCGTCAATGTAACTTCATCTGAAACGCGCGTTGCCCTTTTGGAAAACGGCATGCTGGCCGAGCTGCATATCGAGCGTGAATCAGACAAGGGCATCGCCGGCAATATCTATAAAGGCCGCGTGCAAAGAGTGCTGCCCGGCATGCAGGCCGCCTTTGTCGAAATAGGCCTTGCCCGTTCGGCTTTTCTCTATGTCGATGATGTCTATACGGACAACAAGGAATTCGAGTCCATGTTTACCGTCTTTAAGGACGAGCAGGAGGAAATCGAAGTCGGCGATAGCCCCGCCGTCCGCAAGCATGCAGCCGCCCCGCCTATCGAGGACATGCTGTCGGACGGACGCGAGATTATGGTGCAGGTCATTAAAGAGCCCCTTGGCACCAAAGGCGCGCGCATTTCCTCCTACATATCCCTGCCGGGCCGCTATCTTGTCTATCTGCCGACCGTTGACCAAATCAGCATTTCACGGCGCATAACCGATGAAAATGAGCGCAGCCGCCTGAAGGAAATCGTGCAGCGCATCAAGCCGGCAGGCAGCGGATTTATCATCCGCACGGCAAGCGAGGACGCTACGGAGGAAGAGCTTGCATCTGATATGGACTTTCTCATCAAGCTCTGGGCCAATATTCAGGCGCGCATGAAAACAGCGCCGACGCCGACGATGCTGCACGAAGACCTGAGCATCGCCCTGCGCGCCATACGGGATCTCTACAGCAAAAATGTCAAAAAGCTCGTTGTCGACTGCCCGGAGACCTATGCGAGCATCATCCGTTTCATCGAAACCTTCATGCCGCAGCTGAAATATTCCGTTGAGCTCTACGAGGGCTTCAAGCCAATTTTCGACAATTACGGCTTTGAAGTTGAAATCAGCAGGGCGCTGGGCAGAAACATCTGGCTCAAATCAGGAGGCTATATTGTTATCGAGGAAACAGAGGCCCTGGTGGCCATCGATGTCAATACCGGCAGATATGTCGGTAAAGGCAACCAGAACGATACAATAGTGAAAACCAACCTTGAAGCAGTCAAGGAAATCGCCTACCAGATTCGCCTGCGCAATCTCGGGGGCATCATCATCATCGATTTTATCGACATGGAGCGCAAGGAAGACCGTGAAGCGGTTGTGAACGCTCTGCAGGAAGCGCTGAAAAAGGACCGTGCAAAAACAAATGTGGCAAACATATCGGAGCTTGGGCTTGTGCAGATGACGCGCAAGCGGGTCCGGGAAAATCTGAGCGGCCATCTCTGCGACCCGTGCCCGTACTGTGAAGGCAGGGGCCGCATCAGGGGCATTCCGGCCATAGCCTATGAAATTTTGCGCGTCATCAGCAAGGAAGTGCGAACACTGCTCATACAGACAATCACGGCGACAGTGCATCCCGATATTGCAGCCTTCCTCTACGATGAAGAGCGATCGGCAATCGAAGAACTTGAAAAAAAGCAGAAGAAAAAAATCATTATAAAAGCCGATCCCGCCTACCACCACGAAAAATACACACTGCAGTCCATCTGATAGGGCTTGTCGCGCGCGCATGGACAACGGGAAACACTGAGCCGGAAGAACCGGCAGGGAATGGAAATTATATTGTTGTGTGACTTTTAAAACCCGCACTTACATGCAGGAGACCAGCCATGTCGACTGATATAAACCAGTATGTACAGGCCGTGCTTGAGCGCAACCGGCGCATGGTGGCAAAAGCCATAACGCTTATCGAAAGCTCATTGCCCGAGCACCAGGAGCAGGCGCGGGATATTATCAATAAGCTGCTGCCGCATACCGGCGCTGCCACACGGGTCGGCATCACGGGTGTGCCTGGCGCAGGCAAAAGCACGTTCATTGAAAGCCTGGGGATACACCTGCTTGAAAAGGGCCACAGGGTGGCGGTGCTGGCCGTTGACCCCAGCAGCAAGCGCAGCGGCGGCAGTCTGCTTGCCGATAAAACCCGCATGGAAAAGCTTGCCGCTCGCGCGGAGGCATTCATCAGGCCTTCCCCTTCAGGCGGCACGCTTGGCGGCGTAGCTCAAAAAACACGGGAGGCTTCCCTCGTGTGCGAGGCTGCCGGTTTTGACATCATCATCATTGAAACCGTGGGTGTCGGCCAGTCCGAAACTGCCGTAGCCTCCATGGTTGACTTTTTTCTCGTGCTCATGATTGCCGGCGCCGGAGATGAACTGCAGGGGATAAAAAAGGGTATACTTGAACTCGTGGATGCGCTTGTCATCAACAAGGCCGACGGCGACAATATCCCGAAGGTGCAGCGCGCACAGCATGATTATGCCGCAGCCATGCATTTCCTGAGACCGGCAACGCCCACCTGGACGCCCCCCGTGCTCACCTGCTCGGCCCTTGAAACCACAGGTATTGCTACGGTGTGGCAGACAGTTCTCGATCACCGGAAAAAACTTTCAGAAACCGGTGAGCTGGAGGAAAAACGCCGCAGGCAGGCCCTGGACTGGATGTGGATGCTGGTCGAAGAAGGCCTGAAAGAAAAATTCAACAAAAACCCGAACATCAAAAAACAGCTTCCCCGTATCATACGGACTATCGAAAAGGGCCGTGCATCGCCCACAGAGGCTGCAGGTGAGCTGCTCAGGCTGATGGAGGATCAGTCAGCCAGGCAAAACCCTGCTGGCTCTCCACACTACCCTCACTGATTCAGACGCTCAACTGCATGGGCTGGCGCATATTCCTTGGAGCCGCAAGGCCCGACTGGTCCCGGAGCATGCCATAGATACGGTCGGCAAGAGCAAAAAGATTCACCGTGTCGCAGCGGTTATAGCTGATCAGCAGATCAAGGGCAGCGGCATCGCCTTTTTTTGCGATTTTCCAAAGCTTGATGGCATCATAGCCGTTCAATCCCTGTACGGCTTCCTCTCGCGGTATGCCGAACTGGTCTTCAAGCTTTTTAAGACCCCCTTTAAGCCCTGCCCTTTTGCCGGCAAAAGAGAGGTCAAAATGCGGCATGGTAAACCTGACCCCCAGGGTCTGATTCAGAAAAGGAATATCAAAGCCGGAGCCGAAAAATGTGATGAGATATTTGTAGCGGGACAGTGCATGCTCGAGGCTTTCTTTGGTTAAATCCCGCCCTTTCACCAAAGAGGTATACTGAAACCCGTCATACAGCCCGACGACGGTGGGATAGCCGCCGGCGGCCGGCGTGTATCCGTTTGATTCAATGTCCAGCGCTACGGCATACTTGCGAAAATCAGGAAACAGCCGCCAGTGCTCCTTGCCGCGCAGGGCTTTTGCAAAAAACTGCTCATCCTCAAGGTCAAGACGGGCCGCTGCCTCATGCACGCGCTCATCATAAAACCGTTTTCTTTCAAGCCCTAAAAAAACTATTTCATCCGCCGACAGGAAATCCTCCCAGCAGCGTATGCCGTTTTCCCAAAGCCTGCGTTCGAGCTTTTCGCCGATTCCCTGAAATATGCTGAAACTGTTTCGTATCATGAAGGCATACCCACTTTCCGGTACTGACTCTATAGAAGCAGACCCGATGTGTCAAGCTCATAGAGCCTCACATCGGCAGATAGTCACTCCTTATATAAGGAATTTGACCCTTTCATGCAAAAATGTTATAGGGTTTACAGCATGTTACTACATGACGGTGCGCAAATCACTGAGAGCATGTACGAAGAGCCAAAGCACCTTTGGTTTGTCATTCTGAGCATAGCGAAGAATCTTGTAGTTTTAATGAATTCAGATATCCTTCACTTCGTTCAGAATGATATAAAATGACCTTTCATACATGCTCTGAGTCCCGCCATGGGGGTCAGAGAGATAGACGGGGTTTCAGAAAACTTCTCAGGCTTTTTGGATATCATGCACCGCGGCCAGCTGTAAAAAATTTTAATGTGCTATTTCGAATTACAAGCACCCCTTCTGGAAGCGATAGTACAACCATCTGAACATCCTCGTTCAGCAAACTGACCTGAAAAACACCAACAAGGAAACGGACTGGCTATGAACAAAAAACGGATTTTAAGCGGCATTCAACCAACAGGCATAGCTCATATTGGCAATTATGTGGGCGCCATCAAGAACTGGGTGTCCCTCACCGAGCGCTATGACTGCCTGTTTTTCATCGCCGACCTGCATGCCATGACTATTGAATATGAGCCATCAGCCTATTTTGAAGGCATACTCACTACCGCCCGCACGCTCATCGCCTGCGGACTCACGCCCGACCGGTGCACGCTGTTCGCCCAGTCGCATGTGCCCGGACATACCGATCTAGCCTGGATATTCAACTGCCTGACCCCCCTTGGTGATCTGGAGCGCATGACTCAGTTCAAAGACAAAGCCGACCAGCACCGCGAAAACATTAATGCGGGCCTGCTCACCTACCCTGCTCTGATGGCCGCGGATATCCTGCTGTATAAGGCCGAAGTCGTACCGGTAGGTGATGATCAGGTACAGCATCTGGAGCTGACGCGCCGCACGGCAAGAAGATTCAACAACCGTTTCGGTGATACCTTTCCCGAGCCCATGTGGGAGCTCTCGATCACGCCGCGCATACTGGGAACCGACGGCCAGGCCAAAATGTCCAAATCGCTCAACAACTATATAGGCATTCTTGAACCGGCAGAGACAATATGGGAAAAGCTGCGCACAGCGGCAACCGACCCGCAGCGCATACGAAAAAAGGATCCGGGCGACCCGGATCTGTGCAATCTGTTCACCATTCATAAGTCGTTTACTCCGCCGGAGCTCCTGCCGCAGATAGCCAGGCAATGCAGAGGAGCGGAGATAGGCTGCATCGAATGTAAAAAAATGCTCCATGAAAACATGATGAAGGAACTCGGGCCCATTCAGGAGCGCGCAGCAGCCCTTGAAAAGAAACCCGATGAAGTACTTGAGGTTCTAAAAACCGGGGCGCAGCGGTGTGAAAAAATAGCCGCCGGTGTCATGGACGAAGTTCGAAAAAAAACAGGACTCCGCTAAATTTGGATTGCCGACAACCCGGGAAAATTTTTCACCATAGACGGTTTACCTATTCTGTCATCTCGACCGCAGGGAGAGATCGCAGGCTCACTTACAACCAGGGTGTTCAGATTGATGCGCACACGCGCAACCTGCGGACTCATCCGCCTTCGGGGGATTCGAAATGACAATGGGGTTCCCCATTAAAAAAAATGCTCTGAAATCGAAAATCAGCATGCGAATGTGGCCATGAGCATTATTGATCTGTTTAAAAAGAAAAAAGAAGCCTGTGCCCGCGCAGCCGTCATAGGCCTTGACGGAGTTCCGTACCGCATGATAAGCAGTCTGGCGGCACAGGGCGTCATGCCCGTCATGGCTGAACTTTTGAAGGATGGCTATGCCTGCAAAATGGATTCATCCATGCCCCCGGTATCGTCAGTGGCATGGGCCACCTTCATGACCGGCGTGAATCCGGCAAAGCACGGCATATTCGGATTCATGGACAGGCGGCGCGAGTCCTATGGTATCTACTTCCCCAGTGCAAAGCAGATACGATCACCCGCGCTCTGGGATATACTGACCGGTGCGGGCAAAACAACCGTGGCAGTCAATATCCCGCAGACCTATCCGGCCCGCGAAATCAATGGCGTCATCATATCCGGATTTGTCGCCATTGATCTTGAAAAGGCGGTCTATCCACACAAGCTGGTGGAGGCCCTGAAGGCCATGGATTACCGGATAGATGTTGATTATCAGAATGCCGATGAGCGTAAAGAGGATTTTTTCAAAGACCTGTTTTACACCCTCAGAAAACGCAGGGAAACATTTCTGTATCTGCTGGATAAAGTGCCGTGGAATCTCTTTATCGGTGTTTTTACCGGCACGGACCGGCTCCAGCATTATTTCTGGGATGATTATGAAAACACCGGCTCCCCCTGGCGCCGGACTATCCTCGAGTATTACCGCGCAATCGACACGGTGATCGGTGAAATGATTGAAAAAATGCGCGGCGACACGGCGCTGATGATCCTCTCCGACCATGGGTTTGCCCATCTTGAAAAGGAGGTCTTCATCAACGCCTGGCTCAGGAAGCAGGGGTATCTGCAGCTGAAAAACGACTTGCCAAGATCATTTGACGATATCAATGTAGAGGCAACAAAAGCATTTGCTCTTGATCCTGCCCGCATTTATATAAACCTCAAAGGCGTCATGCCGCAGGGGAGTGTGAGCCCCGGCCTTGAATACGAACAGCTCATCAAGGATATCACTGACGGTTTCCTTGCGCTTCGCGATGAGGAGACCGGGAAGCCCCTGATTGCCCGTGTATTCCGAAAAGAAGAACTCTACACGGGCCCGCTTATCGATAAGGCGCCTGATCTCGTGCTCTGGAGCGCGCAGGGCTATGACCTGAAGGGCGCGGTTTCAAAAGACACTCTGCTCGGCAAGGGCAGGTTTACCGGCATGCACACGCAGGATGACGCTTTTTTCTATTTAAAAGGGCTCGCGCCACTGAAGGTCAAACCACATATTCAGGATCTTGCCCCAACACTCCTCCGGCTTCTGGGCCTGCCCGTGCTCCCCGATATGGACGGACGTCCTCTGGTGTGATGCTGACCATAAAAAAAGAGCCCTGCAGCGTATGCCTGCAAGGCTTTTTTTAAGGATATTTTTCTATCGCTCCGTCATGCGGGCACCGACTCAAGCTCTCCGAGCAATTGCTTGAAAATCTCGGATACCGGGAGTATCTCTTTTATTTTCCAGGCATTGGCGCCTGCAAACACAAGCCCGTTTTCCACGTCTCCCCGCATCGCCATCATCAGCCGTTCATAAATGCAATACAGCCGGGAACAGCTCTTCAGGCACTTGATATCACAACGCTCTCTCTTGACCGTGCCGTCTTCAATTTCCCGGATAAGTTTATTGCGGATGGCGCGGCCCGGCATGCCGACAGGGCTCTTCATCTCGACAATGTCTTCCTTGTGCGAATTAATATACATTTGTTTAAAAGCAAGAGGCGCCGAGCATTCATCAGAGCACACAAAGCGCGTGGCCATCTGCACGCCATCTGCGCCCATTTTAAGATATTTGGCAATGTCAAAACCATCCATGATACCGCCGGCCGCAAGCACGGGAATGGTCTTTACTGCCGCACGGACTTCCGGAAATATTTCGTCGATGGAGCGATCCGTCCCGAGGTGGCCGCCGGCCTCGGCGCCTTCGACAACGACGGCCCTGGCGCCAAGCCTTTCGGCAAGAAGGCCGGCTCTGGCCGATGATACGATAGAGACAACCTGCGTTTTCGTACCCTCAACCATTTTATATACTTCACGCGAAAAGCCGGCGCCGGTGAAAATCAAATCGACACCGGCATGAATGGATGTTTCGACAATTTCAGCAAAGCGCGTCAAAACATACATAATATTGACGGAAACGATGCCCGAGGTAAGCTCCCGGCATTTTTTGATTTCAGCTTTCAAAGATTCGGCATCAATAGCGGAAGCTCCGATCACGCCGATGCCACCGGCATTGGAAACAGCCGCTGCAAGAGATGCCATTGAGTTGCGAACGGACATACCGCCCTGCACAATCGGTATGCGCGCTGTGTAGGGGCCTATTTTAAGTTCTTTAAAATTCATGTTTAACTCCATTGCTCACACATAACTTCCGGAACAGGTTTTTTATGCTCCTGGGCTGCCCGTTACAGACGCCGATATCGTATTTTATAAGCGGATGCTTGATTATACCTCAAATTTCCTGAAAAGCAAGGTTGCATTAGTGCCGCCGAAACCGAATGAATTGCTCATAGCCACCTTGACGGCCTTTTCCCGGGCCACATTGGGAACATAGTCAAGGTCACATGCGGGATCCGGATTGTCATAATTGATAGTCGGCGGCAGTATGCCGTGCTTCAGGGCAAGCGCGCTGAAAATAGCCTCAACGCCGCCAGCGGCGCCAAGCATATGCCCGGTCATGGACTTGGTGGAACTGACCGCAACCTTCCTGGCGCAGTCCTTCAAAACCGTCTGCATGGCCTGTGTCTCGGCCAGATCATTCGCGGGCGTCGAGGTGCCATGCGCGTTAATGTAATCAATCCGGTCATAGGCGAGCCCCGCATCTTGCAAAGCAAGATTCATGCAGCGGGCAGCTCCCTCGCCGTTCGGAGACGGGGACGTGATATGGTAGGCATCCCCATTGCACCCGAAACCGACCATTTCCGCATAAATCTGGGCGCCTCGCTTCTTAGCATGAACGAGCTCTTCAAGCACCAGTATGCCCGCGCCTTCTGCAACCACAAAACCGTCGCGGTCCCGTTCAAAAGGGCGGCTTGCGCGGGCTGGCTCATGGTTATGCGTGGCTGAGAGAGCCTTCATGGCGCTGAAGCCGCCGATACCAAGAGGTGAAATAGTCGATTCGGCTCCGCCGGTTATCATGGCGTCGGCATCGCCGCGCTGAATGATCCGGAAAGCCGTACCGATAGAATGGTTCGAGGTTGCGCATGCCGTTACCGCGCTGCTGTTAGGTCCCTTGCACCCGAAATACATGGAAATATGCCCCGGCGCAAGATTGATGATCAGCATGGGGATAAAAAAGGGCGATATCTTTTTCGATCCGTTTTTCAGATAAGTTTCGTGATATTTTTCTATTGTCGACAAGCCGCCGATTGCAGCCCCCACCAGCACGCCCACACGCTCGGCATTTTGCTCGGTAATTTCAAGGCCCGAGCTCTTCACCGCCATTTTGCCTGCGGCAAGGGTATAGTGAAGAAAGATATCCATCTTCTTTATTTCTTTTTTATCCTCGATGTAGTCATCCGGGTTGAAGTTTTTGACCTCTCCGGCTATTTTCACCGGGAAATCAGCAGCATCGAACCTGGTGATAGGGCCGATGCCTGAGCGCCCGTTTATGGCTGCTTCCCAGTTCTCTTCAACGCCGATCCCCAGCGGACTGAGCATGCCGAGACCGGTTACCACTACTCTTCGCTTTTCCAATGCCTGTATCTCCTACAAGAATATTACTGCTTGTGCGCCTTGATATAATCGATGGCGTCTTTAACGGTCTGAATCTTCTCGGCCGCTTCATCAGGGATTTCCTGACCGAATTTCTCTTCAAACACCATAATGAGCTCAACCAGGTCAAGGGAGTCTGCCCCCAGATCATCGACAAATGATGCCTCGGGAACAACTTCCTCTGCGCTTACCGAAAGCTGCTCGACGATAATTTCCTTTACCAGTTCTTCAATAGTTTTATCTGCCATGATACTAATCTCCTCCTGTTCGCAGGTACTCTTGTTTAAAACGGCCAACAAGCGAAGGGCTCGCCGGCCACATACATCAATCTATCTTATGACCGGCCGCTTCCTTGATAAGATGCTGGCCGATGACGGTGCGCTGAATCTGATTGGCGCCCTCATAGATCTGCAGAATCTTGGCATCGCGCATCATCTTTTCAACCGGATAGTCGCGCATGTAGCCATAGCCGCCGAATATCTGCACGGCGTCGGTGGTCACGCGCATGCACATATCGGTTGCATACAGCTTTGCCATGGATGAGTACTTCGACATGTCCTTGGCCCCGGAATCAGCATAGCGGGCTGCCTGATAGGTAAGCGCGCGGGCAGCCTCGATTTCGGTTGCCATATTGGCCAGCATGTGCTGAACGGCCTGATGGGAGATGATCGATTTGCCGAAGGTGACGCGCTCATAGGCGTATTTGATGGACTCATT
>JAFGCP010000450.1 GCA_016932595.1 Deltaproteobacteria bacterium | reverse complement strand
GCTTCAGCCTGAAAGCCCCGCATATAATATTGTTCAGGGAATCAGAATACAGGGGAAGCTTGACTGTGAAATTTTCAGGCAGGCCCTTGCAGCCATCGTTATGCGGCATGAGACTCTGCGCATGAGGTTTGTTTCTGCCGAGGGCAGGCCGAAAGCCCTCATAGCTGCCGCTGCCGGGCCTGCTGTCGAGCTTATTGATGCGGTGAAGAGCACCGTCAGGGAGGCAGAGGCGGAGGTCCGCAGCATTGTGCGGCGGGAGGCTGTCAAAACTTTTGATCTTGAAAAAGGGCCTTTGTATCGCGGGCTGCTTTTTAAAACCGGTGATGATGATTATGTGTTTTTGTTCATCTTTCATCATATTATTGCCGACGGCTGGTCCATGGGCGTCTGGCTGCAGGAGCTCAGCGTTTTGTATGAAGCCTGTGCAGCAGGCGGGCGCAGCGTGCTTCCCGAGCTTGCAATTCAGTACACGGACTATGCCGCCTGGCAGAGAACCTGGATTGAAAACAAGGACTTCAGCGCGGACATAGCCTTTTGGAAGCAGCGCCTTGGCGGCAAGCTGCCGGTGCTGCAGATGCCTGCGGATTATCCCCGCCCGGAAGATCCTCACAATGACGGCGCCCTGGAGTCCTTTGTGATTCCCGAATCCCTGGTCCGCCTGCTTGCAGACTATGCGCAAAAGGAGAGCTGCACGCTTTTCATGATGCTCCTTGCGGGCTTTATGACGCTTCTGCAGAGATATACGGGCCAGGAAACAGTTATCATCGGCTCTCCGTATGCAAACCGTGACATGGTTGAATGTGAAAGGCTCATCGGCTTTTTCCTGAACATGCTGCCCCTTCGGGGAGATCTGAATCCGGACATGCCTTTTAATGAACTGCTGCACCAGGTCCGCGAGAGCACGCTTGAAGCCTATGCCCACCATGAGCTGCCGTTCGGAACACTGGTGGATGCTATACAGCCCGAGCGCTCCCTGAACCACCATCCTGTATTTCAGGTTATGTTTGCATTCCAGAATTTCCCTCTCTCGTGCAAATCGACAGCCGGGATTTATTTCCAGCCATTGTTTTTTGACCGCGGAGCAACGGAATATGATCTTGCCCTGTATATGTGGGAGGAGGGGGGCGGGCTGTGCGGGGCTTTCGAATACAGCACCGAGCTTTTCCGGCCTGAAACAATAGCGCGCCTTGCCGGACATTTTATGACGCTCCTGGGCGGCATTGCACAGGAGCCTTCGCAGAAGCTCCAGGCAATTCCGCTGCTCACGCAGCAGGAGCTTGCTTCATTTGCCGCCGGGTGGAAAGCCGCCGGAGCGGCATATCCCGGTGATGCAACCGCAGCGGAGCTGTTTGAAGCACAGGTTGAGAGGGCTGGCGACCTGCCGGCGGTGATGTATAAAGATGTTACCGTGACGTACCGGGAGCTGAACCGCCGGGCAAATCAGCTTGCCCGAATCCTTCAGAACGGAGGGGTCGGGCCTGATGTGCTGGTGGGGGTGTATCTTGAGCGGTCAATTGATATGGTTGTCGCGGTGCTCGGCATACATAAAGCAGGCGGGGCATATGTGCCCCTTGATCCGGCATTTCCCCGTGACCGCCTTGAGTTCATGATGGAGGATTCGGGCCTGCACGTGCTGCTCACCCAGGAATCTCTTGCCCCTGAGGTGCCGGCTGCATGCCCTGCACGGGTGATCGTCCTTGACCGTGACCGGGACGAGATCGGGAGGCAATCGGGCGAGAATATGGGCAAGACAGCCGGCGGGGGAAATCTTGCCTATGTTATCTACACATCGGGCTCTACGGGAAAGCCCAAGGGCGTCGAGATCGAGCAGCGGGCGCTGGTGAATTTTCTGCTTTCCATGCAGCGGGAGCCGGGGCTTGCGCAGCAGGATGTTCTTCTGTCGGTAACAACCCTTTCCTTTGACATAGCAGGCCTTGAGCTGTTTCTGCCGCTGATCACCGGAGCGCGGGTGGTGCTTGCAGGCAGGGATGAGGCAATTGACGGGTTCAGGCTGAAGCAGATGCTGCAGGATTTCCGGGCAACGGTTATGCAGGCAACGCCGGCTACCTGGAAGATGCTGCTTGAAGCAGGGCTGCAGGAAGCCCGCGGGCTGAAGGTATTGTGCGGGGGCGAGGCCTTAAGCGGTGAGCTTGCCGGCCGGATACTGGAGACGGGAGCAGAGCTGTGGAATATGTATGGCCCGACGGAGACAACGATCTGGTCATCGGTATGCCGGGTAGAGGACGGCGGGAAAGCGCCTGATATCGGTCATCCCATAGCGAACACGCAATTCTACATTCTTGATGAGCTGCAGGCGCTGGTTCCGATCGGCGTTGCCGGCGAGCTGTATATAGGAGGCGACGGGCTTGCCCGGGGCTATCTGAACCGCCCGGAGCTCACGGCCGAGCGCTTTCCTCCTGATCCGTTTGCCGGCAAGCCGGGCAGCAGGATGTATCGCACGGGCGACCTGGTGCGCAGGATGGCCGACGGCAGGATAGAATTTCTGGGGCGTACTGATCATCAGGTAAAGATCAGGGGCTACCGGATAGAGCTTGGGGAGATTGAATCGGCAATAGGCAGGTATCCGGCGGTGAAGGAAGCGGTTGTGGTTGCCCGTGAGGATGAGCCGGACAATAAGCGCCTTGTGGCCTATATTATAGAAGAGCCGGGCATGCCGCTTGACCGGGGTGAGCTGCGGGAGCATGTGCAGCACAGCCTGCCCGACTATATGACCCCTTCATTTTTTGTCATGCTTGAAAGCTTTCCCCTGACGCCCAATGGAAAGATTGACCGGAAAGCTTTGCCGCAGCCTGATATGCAGGCTGACCGGGAAGAATACAGCTTTGTCGCACCGCGGGATCAGCTTGAAATACAGCTTGCGAGCATCTGGCAAAAGATGCTTGGCGTGAAATCGATTTCCATAAAGGACAACTATTTTGATCTGGGCGGCAATTCGCTTATGGCAACCCGCCTGTTTGCGCAGATTGAAAAAAGTACGGGAAAAACCATACCGCTTGCAACGCTTTTCCGCGCGCCAACCATCGAACAGATTGCGGGCATACTCCGGGAGAAAGACTGGAAGCCGTCCTGGTCGTCGCTGATTCCCATACAGCCCGGAGGAACAAAGCCGCCGCTGTTTCTGGTGCACGGGGCAGGGGGCAATGTTTTGCTGTACCGCCCGCTTGCGCAGCGGCTTGGCCCCGACCAGCCGGTGTACGGGCTTCAGGCACAGGGCCTTGACGGCGCTGAGCCCTTTTATACGCGCATAGAAGATATGGCAGCGCATTACATCGAAGAGATTAAAAAATTCCAGCCCGAAGGCCCCTACTATCTTGGCGGGTACTGCATGGGCGGCGCCATAGCCTATGAAATGGCATGCCAGCTTGAGCGGCAGGGCGATCGCGCCGCCATCGTCGCCATGTTCGATACGTTTAACGGGTGGCGGCCCGAAACCTTTTTTTCGAGCATTATACATCAGTACCAGCGGATCGCCTTTCACGCAAAAAATGTGCTGATGATTCAGGGGCCGGGCCGCAGGGCTTTTCTGAAGCAGAAGGCTATGGAGGCGCAAAGGCGGGCCGTCTTGACGGCATCGGTTGCCGCATCCCGGATAGCCCGCAGGCTTGGCCTCAGAAAAGAGAACCCCCCGGTTATTCTTGATGAGGTGAATGACGCTGCAGTTATTCAGTACCGGCCCGGCCGGTATGCAGGCCGCATTACGGTTTTTGCGCCCTGCGATGCCTATGCCGGCTATGAAGACCCGCAGCTTGGCTGGGGCGGCATGGCCTCGGGCGGCGTAGATATTATAGGCCTGAAGGCCTATCCGGCGGGCATGCTTGTCGATCCTTTTGTTGTCGAGCTTGCCGGGAAATTGCAGGCATGCCTTGAGGGCGCCCGCACGACACAGGGATCTGCTCAAGCGGGTTAGTGGGCGATGACATTGGTTTTTGATAGTGCTTTCTTGTAGGAGCGGCTTCAGCCGAGAAACAATCGCACCTAAAGGTGCTCCTACAATGAAAACAAAGACCACCAATTTAAAATGTCATGACCCGCTAGAGCATTTATTTTTATGGGTCAACTGAGTTTATTGTGCACGCAAAAACAATTACTATGTTGAAAAAT
>JAFGCP010000449.1 GCA_016932595.1 Deltaproteobacteria bacterium | reverse complement strand
TATGAGTGGCCGGGCAATGTGCGCGAGCTGCGCAATGTTATCGAGCGCGCCATGGTCGGCGCCAAAGGGACGCTGATTCAGCCCGCAGACCTGTCATTCCCTTTTCTGCTGGGGCCTGCGCGGTCGACCGACGAGGACTCGATGGAGGACATAGAAAAAAACCATATACAGAAAATACTCGACCGCACCAGCGGCAATATTGCTCAGGCGGCAGGCATTTTAAAAATCAGCCGCCTTACCCTGTACAACAAAATACAAAAATACAAACTGAAAAAATGATCTGTAGGCGGGCCTGCTGCGCATGTCCCTCATTTATATAGCTCCCATCCAGACAGGCTCCCGCTTCTGGCTGAAGCCGCTTGAGGCGGGCATTCACAGAGCCTTCGGCTGCCGCACGCGCTGTGTTGATTTGCCCTTTGACCTTGCAGGCATCTTCGACCCCGGCCGGCGGCAGTACAACTCCTCAAAAATACTGCTGCAAATCATCGCGGCTCCGCCCCCCGGCGCCAGCCGGGTTCTGGCTGTTGCCGATGTCGATCTGTTCATACCCATTCTCACCTTTGTGTTCGGCGAAGCGCAGCTCGGGGGCATGGCGGCGGCCGTCTCGCTGCACCGGCTGAACAGCAAATTTTACGGCCTGCCCGAAAACCAGACTGTGCTGACCGAGCGGCTGGTGAAGGAGTCGATTCACGAGCTCGGGCATACCTTCGGCCTGCTGCACTGCAGGCAACCGGGCTGCGTTATGGTCAATTCGACCTATGTGGAGGATATTGATCAGAAATCAGTGGATATGTGCGGCCACTGCGGGGAGCAGCTGCGGGTCATGCGGCATCTTCAGGCCGGAAAAGAACATCTATAATCCGCTCGTACTGCTCGGGGCTGAGCATATCGGCAAGGCTCGCGAGCAATTCCCCCCCGTCCTGCAGCGTGGGCCCGAGCTCCGGCTCATGCCGGCCGAGCATGCCTGCCCGCGCCGTTGCAAACTCATGCTCTTTTTTCCCATACCACTCCATGGCTTTTCTGCCGAACATGAGCGCCTTCAAATCATGCTCCAGATTGTCAGGCCTGATCGTCACGAGCCATCCCCTGCCCCAGGGCTCGGCGGCAAGGGCCTGCGGTTCGGACTTCAGCCCCTGGTTGACGGACAGGATCGTGCCGGTCAGGGGAGAGATCAGCTCAACGATATGCTTTTCCTGAATAATGTGGGCAAAGCTTTGCCCCTGCAGCACGGGGTCGCCAATCTGGGGAAGAACCACCGTCCTGACCGGGGAGACCATCTGGGCAAGGATGCCGTCTATGCCGATGCGCACCTGGTCGGCATCCTCGACCTTGGCCCAGCAGTGGCCGCTGTGATAGAAAAGAGCGGCATGTTCCTGCAGCGAATCGGCAGTTGATAATGAGGCTGCAGCAGACTGCCCGTCGCCGTGGCCGGCGACGGCATCGACTGCAGCCTCGTTTCGTATAACCTGATCAAAAATACAGTCTTCGCAGCGATAATCACGGGTGCACAGCTTATAGGAAATGAGCCCGCTGGTCATCCAGACGCACTGTTTCTCCTCTTCAGGAATCATATGACAGATTTTTTTCTTCATGCCGCTTCTCCGCAGCTCCGCTTTCCTGCCGTGACCGCTGCTCCGGGCTTACTTTTTCTGTTCTTCTTTTTTAACCTTTTCACCGCCGTCAGCCATGGTGTATCCCAGGCCGGGCTGAAACACAGCCCCTTCCGGCGCAGACTGAGGAGCCGCCGCGGTCTTGGGAGCTTTCAGCATAAGCGTAATCACCATACCCGCAGTGAGCATGGTGGCTGCGATAAGCAGCGACGAGGTATAGCTGCCTGTTGTTGCGTACAGGGTCTGCTGAACCCGGCTCATGACAAAACCGCCGACGCCCCATGCGGTAAACAATATGCCGTAGTTGACGCCGAATGATTTAAGGCCCCAGCGGTCCTTGGCAAAGGACGGGAACAGGGACAGGTTTGCGCCGTAATTAAAACCGATAAACGTTGCAAGCAGCACGATCAGCAGAGCGCTGGTTCCCGGTGAGCTGACCAGGGGGATAGCAGCCAGCATTAAAAGAGCCTGGAAAATAAGAACGCCGGCAAGCGTGGCATTGCGGCCGAACTTGTCGGATGCCATGCCGGCGATAACCCGGCCGCCCGCATTGCCGATAGCCATAATGGCCACAGCCACAAAAGCCGCTGAGCCCATGCTCTGCTTGGCCATGCCCGCGACGCTGCCGATAACCATCAGCCCGGCGCCTGCGCCGATGAAATAAATCGTCCACAGCATCCAGAAATCAAGGCTTTTCATAACCTGTGAAGGAGGCACATCATTGGCAGCCGCGGCTTTCTTCTTCTGTGCAGCGGCACCGCCCGGAATATAGCCTGCCGGAGGATTTACCAGAAAAGTTGAAAGTCCGCACACAATAACAATAAAAGAAACAGCATAGACGAGCATCGCCTTGCTGACGCCGAATCCGTTTATCAAGTATTCAGACAGGGGTGCGATATAGACAGGAGCCAGGCCAAAGCCTGCAACTACGAGCCCGGCGATCAACCCTGTTTTTGCCGCAGGGAACCATTTGAGCGCCGGTGGCGTTGCAGAGGAATAACCGAAACCGATGCCGGTACCGGCCAGAACGCCAAAACCAAGCACCCAGCTTATGTAGCTCGATGACTGGGATATCCACAGCAGGCCGAGCCCTACCATAATGCCGCCCATGCAGGCTGTTATCCTCGGACCGAATTTATCCTGACACTTGCCGGCAAGAATCATTGCAAAAGCAAAAACAAGGCAGCATACTGAATAGGGGTCATTCAGCTGAGATAAATCCCAGGTAAAGGCACCCTCGCCGCCTGCTTTTATGGATTTCTCTATGGCGCCTTTAAACATACTCCAGGCATAGAGTATTCCAAGGGCAAGGTTTATCCCCAGCCCGCCGCATGTTACCGACCAACCTTTGTTTTTAACAACTTCCGACATTGTTTCCTCCTTCTGCTCTCTCTTTAATGGTTTTAAATTTACATAAATCCATACTTGGTTCAGCCATCTCTTCTCTGCGTTTATTTATATACAATAATTATACCAAGACCAGATTTGTGTCAAAATTTT
>JAFGCP010000006.1 GCA_016932595.1 Deltaproteobacteria bacterium | reverse complement strand
GTCCGTAAAAAAAGCATTCGGGAAGGGAAAGGTGCAGTTAGCGCAGATTCCCAGTTGCCCGGCCAGCCGCAGCGACAGCCACCGCTGCATGCCCCGGCTCTGCACCACGATTACCTCGGAGGCAAGGGGGCCGGCAAGGGGCACGGCCATGATAGCGACAAGTCTGTCGGCCAGTATGTCAAGCCGGTTGCCGGTATGAAGATTAAGCGTCATGGATTACACTGATACCATAAACGCCATGCTTTTTTGGAGTTATTTTTTTACCGTCACCGTAGCCCCACATGCAGAGAATTCCTGTTCCTCATGGGGGAACCCGCGCTCTTGGCTCATGCGTAATGCACGGTATGATTTTAGTTTTTCCGCCCGGATAAACATGCTATGAATTAATTAAGAATACTTGCTTAAGCAATGTCATGCACACTTGCACAGGAAGGAGCTGCAAATGGAAACAGGGCACGCCAGAAAATACATAGAAAGCGCTGTCGCCAGATATGAAATGGCAGTGAAGCTTCAGCCGAAATATGCTGCAAAAGAGCCCCTGAAAGTTATTGCCATTTCCCGTCAGATCGGCTCAGGAGGCCGGGCAATAGCTGAAAAACTGGGCTCCAGGCTGGGCTGCACGGTGTGGGGCCGCGAGATACTTGATGTACTGGCCAGTCAGGCTGGCGGCGACTATCGGGCCCGCATGTTTGAATCCCTCGATGAAAAAAAACAGGGGGCAATAGACGACCTGGTGAGCGATTTCTTCGGACAAGTCGCCACGCACACCTATTACTATCTGCTGCCCAGGGCCATATTCACTATCGCTCAGAGCGACGCTATTTTTCTTGGCCGCGGCGCCAACCTCATACTTCCCCAGGCGTTTCACGTGCGCATAACGGCATCGATGGAAACCCGCACACGCCGCATAATGGACCGCGAAAAGCTGAGCCGGCCGGCTGCCGAAGAAAGAGTCAGGGAGTCGGACCATCAGCGCGAAACCTTCCTGAAGGAGTTCGCCCACTCGATCAATGTTAAAAAATACCGCAATGAGTTCGACCTGCTCATCAGCACTGACCGCATAGCACCAGATGCGGCGACAGCCATCATCCTGCGCGGCTTTGAGCTTTTTCAAAAAAACACGCAGCACGATATCCGGGAGGGCGGCAGGAAATCGATTTCATGATACGTAAAGAGCCTCATATTACCAAAACGATCCTTTGAATTACTCTATAGAACGGAACAGCAAAGCATATGGAAACGCACTCCCTTTGCCCGCAGCTGCTGGTATGGCGGCAGATATATACCCTTTTGGAAGAAGCCTTCCTGCAGGCGGGTGCTGATGGCATGCCGCCGCCCCCACCGGTATTCAATATGCAAAGCTGGTCTCTGTCAACCAACGCTCAAAAACAGCAGCGCTGGGCAGCAACCTGTGCCTGGGCAGAGCAGTACGGGTTTAAGCATCTCATTGGGGAGCTTTCAGCCGATGACCTTTATGATGGCGATTAGAGCAATTTACGTATGAGGTGGCCTTTGCTGCGACGTCAACTAACCTCAACCCGTTCGCCCTGAGCCTGTCGAAGGGTTGAACGGAAGACTCATTCCCGCTCATGGTTCGACTCTTCGTCAGGCTCAGAACTTACCGCAAACGGGATTGAGACGCTGCTGCAAAATAATTAAAACGGCTCTGCCTGTCCCTTAATGTGCTCTAGCTCTGACCATAAAAAAAGCCCGGGATATAAAAAAGAGCAGGGGCTTTATGCCGCTGCTCTTTTTTATATCCTAACTGAGAAACAAGTCGCCTTCAGCTTGTCAAGGCAGCTCAGCCCTGTGTCTGTGCCTCGATCGGTATTATTTTCATGGTCACGCGACGGTTCATCTGGCGGCCGCCCTCGGTGTCATTGCCGGCAATGGGCATGCCCTCGCCCATGCCGATTGTTTCAAGGCGGCTGGGGTCGACATTGCGCGACACCAGAGCGTTTTTAACCGCCTCGGCACGGCGCATCGACAGCTGCTGGTTGTAGTTTTCATCTCCCTGGCTGTCCGTATGCCCCTCGATGCGGATGCGGCACTGGGGGTATTTATTTAAAACAGAGCAGACGCGGTCAATTTCGCCGTAGGCCCCCGGCTTTAACACGGCTGAATTGGTATCAAACATCATGTCGGCCTTAAAAGTGAGTTCCAGGATATCCTGATCGCGCTTGATGCTTGCACCCTCGACCTGCCCCATGGCATTTCTCAGGTCACGCTCCTGATTGTCCATATACCGGCCAATAGCTCCACCGGCCAGACCGCCCACAACAAGACCTGTCCCGGCCCCGATCAGAGCACCTTTTTTGCCGCCGACAGCAGCGCCTATGCCTGCCCCTGCCAGCGTGCCGATAGCAGCGCCCCAGCCTGCTCCCTTCTGGGTTTTGGTGGCCTCAGCGCAACCGGAAGCAAAAAAAGCAACGACGATAAGACCCGCGATCCATTTTTTCATAATGAGCTCCTTTTAAAATTGATTTATTTTTTCAGCTTGTTCACGGAAGCTTTTTTTCTGTTCTTCTTACGTTACCCCTATTAAATGATATATAGCACTCTGCCTCCGGCAAGACAAGTTTTCTGTTGCGTCCAATCTGCTTGCCTAGCCGACGGTTCAACACACAAGCATTGTTTGCATCTCTCTCATGCACAAAGTTACAAGTTTACTACTCGGTGCAGACCGATACACGTTTGGCAAAATATCCCAGAAAATTTCCAGAGGAGTCATATCCCGGTATGCGCCTGACCTCTTCCCGGCATCGCCGGGCAGGCACAGCATACAATCAACACACATAGAATGCCTGCACTATACTTTTTCATACGCACCTCCGGCTTGAATGTTTTTTTTGCCGGCACCGCTGCTGTTTTAAAGCAGAACACGTGCTCTGACATTGATGGTTACAAACAGCATGCCAACACAAGGTAAATTGATAAGAACTTGATAATGCTTGGCAATTTCTATGTTTTGGGAAAAAGGTATGCGCAAAGGCTGTCTGAATTTTCAGTCGTTTTTTGTAAAATCAGACAGTTCGGGGTAGGTTTTAACAATGCGGTACTCGGTATCGCGCTGGGCAGGCTGCTTGCCCGCATGTCTGATAAGCTCAACCATTTCGGCCTCGGTGATGCAGTTTGAGGAGCCTGCGGCGCTTACTACGTTTTCCTCGAGCATGATGCTGCCCAGATCATTTGCACCGAAAAAAAGCGTCATCTGGCCGATGTCCTTGCCCTGCGTGACCCAGGAGCCCTGGATATTGTCGATATTGTCGAGATAAATGCGCGACAGGGCAAGGGTGCGCAGATAGTCAAGCGAGGAGGTTTCAGCGCCCCCGAGCTCTGTATTGCCTGCCTTGAAGGTCCAGGGGATAAAAGCCCGGAAGCCGCCGGTTTTGTCCTGCAGGCCGCGCAGCAGGCGCAGATGCTCGATGCGGTCATGGGGTGTCTCGACGCTTCCCATCATCATGGTGGCCGTGGTCTTCAGGCCCACGCGGTGGGCTGCCTCCATGACATCCAGCCAGGTGCTGCCTGAAATTTTTTCCGGGCTGATGCGGGCCCGCACGCCGTCTGTGAGTATCTCGGCGCCTGCGCCGGGAATGGAGTCAAGCCCCGCATCCCGCAGCCGCACGATGACCTCCTCGCAGGAAAGCTGTTCCTTTTTTGCCAGGTGATGGATTTCAGGCGGTGAAAATGAGTGGACAAAAATTGTAAAGCGCTGCTTGATGCGCTGCAGCACATCCTCAAACCATGAAAGCCCCAGGCCGGGATTCAGGCCGCCCTGCAGCATGATCTGCGTTGCCCCGAGCTGAACGGCTTCAGCCACTTTTTCAAGTATCGCATCCGGGCTGAGCACGTAGGCATCCGGCGCGTCTTTGTCGCGGTAAAAAGCGCAGAACCGGCATTTACTCGTACAGATATTGGTATAGTTGATATTGCGGTCGATAAGAAATGTTGCCCGGCATGGGTCATGCCGGAGCGCTGCCCGCTTTTGGGCAAGCCGCCCGAGCTCCAGAAGGCCCGCTTCGAGCAGCAGCCGCAGCGCTTCATCCTCATCGATGCGGCCGCCGTCATTTATTTTTTCATACAGTTTTTCCAGTGTCATTGCTCGTCTTTCGAAAAAATGCAGGCCCAGCCGTCAGGACAATTTTTTTGCATCGCGGCGCACGAACTCGAGCTTCGGTATCCGGTCCAGGGCGCCGATCTTTTTGGCTCTGGCCAGATAGGCTCTAAATCCCGCGCGATACTCGGGGCCAAAGCTGTACTGCAGGCCCTTGAAATATTTTTTGAGAAAGGCCGCCGTAAAAGGCTCCCAGCGAGCAATATCGCGGGAGATGG
This sequence comes from Deltaproteobacteria bacterium, assembly GCA_016932595.1. Taxonomy (GTDB): domain Bacteria; phylum Desulfobacterota; class WTBG01; order CAIYCZ01; family CAIRTM01; genus CAIWCT01. The sequence goes on along the minus strand of JAFGCP010000006.1, from coordinate 3,065 downwards.
CATCCACCTGCTCAAGGCTCTCGATGATGGAACGCTTGAATGCTTCATACACCATGGCTACCCGGTCAGGATGCTTTTCAGCATAGCTGCGGCGCACGGCCCAGACCGCATATACCATGGCCTTTCCTGTCAGTTCTTTCCACTCCTCACCAAGATCATAGTGGAGATAGCTGCCGGGTCGCGAAAATGCCCGCAGGGCATCATCGCCGATAAGAAGGGCTGCGTCGGCCTCGCGAAACATTTCGGGCAAATCGGGCGGGCACTCGAAATACACGGGCTCTGCGCGGAACTTTTCGCGCAGGATGATTTTCGCCAGCACCTGTGAGGTGGCAGACGTATTGGTGAGCGCAACGGGCCGGCCCTGCAGTTTCTCCGCAGGAACCTTGCTCACCAGCAGTATGCTCATGACCCTGCCGTTTGAGCTCACGGTCAGATCCGGAAGCAGCAGCAGGTCGCGGGCATGGCGGGCGTATTCGATGGCTGGCACCGGGCTTATGTCGAGCTTGCCCGCAAGAAGCTGCCGGCACAGGGCTATGGCCGTATCTTTATACAGATCCATGTCAAGCACTGCGCCGCTGCGCACCAGCATATGGTACAGGGGCAGGCAGTTGAGAAACTGAATATGTCCGACTCGGGGGCGCATTTTACAGCCGTTCCATTGGTTTCATTAGTTTAATTGGTTTTATTAGTTTGATTGGTTTTATTAGTTTGATGTGTTCAATTATTTGCACTGGTTTGACAGGTTGCATTCGTTCATTGATTTAAAACCAACTGACGAACTAATCTAAAACAAATTAAACCAATAGAACCAATTCAACTGATTCAACCAATCAAACCATTACCACCATTCCGCAGCTTTCGCAGCAGTACCGCGCAGCGGGCGCCTCTGCCGGGATGACCTTTTCAAAATCCCTGCGCCGCTCCTTGCTGGTTTCAAAACACTCCGGGCAGCAGCCATCGCCCAGCTCAGCCTCGGAAATAGTCAGGTGGCAATGCCTGCACCGCAGCTTTGCGCCCGGCGGCGGGACCAGGGTCAATATTTCGTGATTGCAGGTGCTCATATATTCTATTATTTCACGGAGAGGCGAAAGGATGCAAGGGTAATCAGACATTGCGTCTTGAGGGTAAATGTGTCTTTAGGCGCTCCTTTCTTTTGTGTTTGCAGAAAGTTCGGTAGATAATATGAAACGGGCTGTTGAACGAAAAACCGTTACTAGGGTCGCTCGAAACAAAACAGATACAAAAGGTAGCGGAAGGGGATTTAGCGAAAGCCTGTCATGTACAGGTCCGCAGTCTTTGCTTCACCAGTAACGCCCCTTCTCTCATTCCATAATCCAGGCGGTCAGGCTTTTAATATCCATGGCCCCGGAAAAACGCTTCACCTCGCTGCCGCTTTTGAATACAACGATGGTTGGCACACTGCTGACGCCATAGGCTGCGGCCAGCTCACATTCCTGCCGGGCATCGATTTTTGCGCAGCAGACAGACCCGCGCAGCTTTTTTGCGAGCCTGTCGATTATGGGCGTCATCATGGTACAGGGCGTGCAGCCCGGGGCATGAAAGTCAGCAACCACTCGCATAGCGGGTGGCTTGATTTCGCCCTGAAAGGGCGGAAGCAAAAAACACGGCATGTTTAAGTTGCCTTCTTGAGGGACCATCGCCATAGGCGATGGTTTTCGAAAGACAATAAACAAGCAGGGGAAGGGGTGCCTCGGTCATAAACCGCTGAAGCATATCGCTGGTACAGGCAGTGGACTCAGCAGACAGAAGCTGAGCACCGCAGGCACAGCAGACGATTGCGCCCTGTGCTTGCTTGCCCGGTTGGATCTTCGTGGGGGCAAGGCAGTCAGGGCGGAGAATATGGAATTGCTCGGACACAGGCCGTTTTCTTTAAAAATATAGGCGCAGCGGCGCTACGGTTTTTCCGAATGCCGGTATTTCACGACCCGCACCCTTTCAAGCGTGATGAGGCCCTCCTCGACCGTCTCGTCAAGAAACGGCAAAAGCAGGTTCAGCTTTTCCTCGGTGTCAACCAGTTCGATCACCATGGGCATATCTTCGGAAAGACGCAGTATTTTTGCCGTGTGCATGCGGCTGTCTGCGCCAAAGCCCATGACGCCGCGCATCACCGTGGCGCCTGCAAGATTCAGCTCGCGGGCCTTGAGCACGATCTGCTCATACAGCGGCTTGCCCTGATGCCTGTCCGACTCGCCGATAAAGATGCGCAGCAGCATTCCTTCTTCCGGCAGTTTCATCCTGCTCTCCTTTCTTAAAGTAGAATTCAGAAGCCAGAATCCAGTAGTCAGCAGCAAAACAACATATTGATTTTTTATTCCGGCCCTGTCCGCGACAGCGGATTAATTATCCTGTGTATTCTTTTGTCAATGTTCTAAATTCTGAATTCTGGCTCCTTTACTCTTATTTAAAAGCATTGAGCACGACCTGCGCCAGCATGAAACCGGCCATAATGACCACCATTCCGCAGATGTTGTGCAGCAGCATATTGCCGCAGGCGGCCAGGTACTGGCCGTCGCGGCACAGGTTCAGGGTTTCCAGCATATAGCTTGAAAACGTGGTGAAGCCGCCGAGAATGCCGATAAAAATAAACGGCCGCATATAGGACGGTATGAGCATCTGCTCGAAAAAGCGCCAGAGAAATCCGGCCAGAAAAGAGCCGAGAAGGTTTACGGCAAATGTTCCCCACGGGTAGGTGCTGTTGACCCAGACATGCACGCCGCCCGAAAGGACAAACCGCAGCACCGTGCCGATGGCGCCGCCAAGCGCAACATACAGAACTCGCACCATGAACAAACTCCTTCAGGCTGTACTCAGCCGGTAGAGTGGTTAAAAACCACTACTTGGCGATGGCATTTGTTTTTGATAGTGTTCTTTTGTAGGAGCGGCTTCAGCCGCGAAACAATCGCACCTGAAGGTGCTCCTACAATAAAAACAATGACCGCCAATTTAAATTGTCATGAACCACTAGTAATGAACTTGAATAAATCTTGCATGTTCGCCCATCGCGTGTGACGTAGAGTCTGCTCATCCAAACGCGAGTTCCTGTC
>JAFGCP010000448.1 GCA_016932595.1 Deltaproteobacteria bacterium | reverse complement strand
CTCGTTCTGCTCATAGAGCTTTTTTGCCGTATCAAGCTTTTCGTCCATGGCTTTTTTTTCAGCCTCAAGCCGTTCCAGCGCCGCCTGCAGCGTGCCCTGCTGGTCCATGACTTCGGCTTCCTTCAGCGCTGCTTCTTCGCGCGCCTTTTTTGCGTCTTCATCGGCTTTGCGCTGCGCCGCATCGATGGCATCGGTCATCTGCCGGGAAGTGGCTGCCGACGCGGTCTGATTATCTTCGGCCCAGGCGCTGCCGGCGCACACAATGGCGCACAGCAGCAGCGCTACACAAAATACGATATGCTTCATTGTTTAATCTCCCGAAGAGGCAGGTTTACAAAGTCGACAGGCCTGCGGCGCTGGGTAATTTCCATGGCTTTCTTTATCTCAGCGCCATACTGCCCGGGCAGCTCTTTCCAGGCTCCGCCGGCATACAGCGCCGACTCCTGTTCATCAATGGTCTGCATCAGCAGGGCTGTGCGGCCCAGGCGCAGCATGTTTACGAGCACTTTTTGTCCCTTGTAATCGATCTCCGTGCGGGTCGTTTCAATGGATTTGCCATAGTCCATTTCAACGCGCATTGCCTCGAAGGTGCGGCGCAGCTTTTCGCTCAAGGGTATTTCGATATCGTTTAGAATTGTGTGCAAGGTATCAATCCGCGTGGCCCGTTCTTCAGCCAGAAACGGAAGGTCGTTTTTAATATGCCCGGAGAGGCGCGCCACCTGCTGCTGCAGATAGGGCTGCAGTTCGCGGCCTATTTTCTCCATTTCATGCACCTTGCGCCGCGTCCGATCGAGATAGGCATTCTGCTTCGCCGTGACTTCCTCCATATGCGCCAGCTCCATCCGGCCCATGTCGATAGACTCCTTGAGCTGGAAGTAGCGGTTCTTCATCCGCTCTTTATTCCCCTGCCAGTCGGCGGCTTTTTTCTGGGTCACCTCGCGGGTTTTAATAGACTGACCAATGGTCTGCTTGATCTGCCCGGGCTGCGCGGCCTGCGCCCCAGGCGCCATACCCAGCATTAACACCAGCAGCCATAGATATCGTTTTTTCATGCATGTGCTCCTCTCTGAGATGTGCATTTTTCTTGAAACAATATCCACGCAGCGTTAACGGTAAATAAAGTACGGGTTAATTTTTGGTTAATTCATAGAGCAGATAGAAATCAGTTCCCGAGGCGGAAGGCATGACCGCATGACCGAATTCAGTAGTTATGCTATTGCATGAAAATTAAGGAGGGATTAACCCTGTGTTAAAAAGATATTAACATTGCACGTATTTTATTCACCGGCGGGCGCCAGGCACAGCGTCAGCACAGTACACATGAGGTATATGATTGATGCATCGTGCTGCTATCCCCTGTGGCAGCTATCTTTTTGCAGTTGTGCGGATGGATCATCGACTGGAATTTTGAGCAGCTAGAAATTAACCGTAAATTAATCAAACCATTATTTTTTTTTAACCAAGTAACCGTATACATGAACACTAGAGAAGTGTTGAAACGGCTTTTTTCAGCATATCTCCTCCTCCAGGGGGCCGCAAGGCCCCCTTTTTTTATCTGCGGCAGGAAGCCCCAGACAGCACTGCAGAACCTGACCGTTAAAAAGGCGCCTGTATATGAAATTCTATCAAAGGCTCATGCTGGTTGCATGCGCTGCAGCAATGGCTGTTGCTGCTTATATACATAGCGGCAGCTTCTCCCGCATAGCTCCTGGAGGGGCAAACGCCTTCATACAAAAGCTTGTTGACCGTCCGGATCATTGCTGCCGCTGGTTTAAATCCGCCTCTTCCAAAAAGCCTGTTGGCGTCGCGCTGATTGTGCATGGCCTGAACGTCAGGCCGGAAATGATGGAGCCTGTTATTGCCGTTTTGAACAGTGCCGGCATCGAGGCGCTGAATGTTTCGTTACGGGGCCATGGCGATAACTTCATACGTTGCGGCAGCTCCCCTGCCGACGAGAAACGAGACCGCCTTGCATCATTCAAGCGCGTTTCGTATATTTTATGGCTCAATGAAGTGCATCAGGCCTATGTGCAAGCCATGCTCCGGGCCCGCAAACTCGGCGTGCCCATCTATTTTGTCGGCTATTCGCTTGGCGGCCTGCTGGGCTGCGACCTGCTGGCGGCAAAACCCGGCGTTCATTTCGATCGGATGGCGCTTTTTGCTCCGGCCCTTACGCTCCGTCCGGGTATCGCCTATCAGCTGAAACCGCTTCAGCCGTTTCCCGAATTTATCATCGACAGCGATGCCCCGGAAAATCAGCGCGCCAATGACGGCACACCCGTAGCAGGCTATACAGCGCTTTTTGACGCGATCACCGATTTTGAGACACACCTTGGTCCCCGGCTCAATGTGCCCACGCTCATTTTTATGGAGCAGGAGGATGAATTCGTATCCTTTGAGAATCTGCAGAAGTTCGTCAGCGATAATGGGTTTGACCGGTGGGACCTTGTCAGAGTAGCAAAAGACAATACTGCCGATGCCGCAATCGCCCGCCATATGATTATCAATGAGCAGAGCGTTGGCGCTGCCGCCTGGGCCGACATGGTGCGCACGATCAAAGCGCATTTCATGCCGGAGAGCACCGTCTTAAAAGCTGCGCCCAAAGCCCGGCAGTAGCCGGGCGGCCCATGACATACTGGAGGACTAACTCATCGAATTAATTGATAATTATCATAAACTTAACACAGCTTTAATCTGCAGCAGCTATAATCAAAACAGAAAAATAAAAACCAAAGGACGCCGGCATGACAGCACCTGTACTTTCCTACCCTTTCAGAAGCGGCGGAAAGACTTCTCCTGAAAGACTTTGTGAAGCCCTCGGCATACACTGCGCCGCCGGCGATGCCTTTGTGGAAGCCCTTCCCTTTAGCTCGGGCGATGTGACTGCCGGTGTTGAAAACGAGCTGCAAACCGTCGTCATAGGCGCAAAAGAGTCTGTTGACCTGCCCCGTGCAATTGAGCAGTCCAATTATTATAAAAACATTATTCGGCGCACCCTGTCCGGCGATACCTCTCAGCGGCTTATTGCCGAGCTTGAAAAGTATCTGAACAATAACCCTGACAATGTCTGGGAGCACAGTTGGGTGCGGTTTCCCTACCACTGCCTGAGCAGCTATGCGCGCTCGGTTTTTCATAACGATCTGCGCGCGGACAAAACCGACCCGCAGAGCCCGGACCGTATTGACTCCGCGAAGTTCATCATCAAGGACAGGGGTGAACGGTGCGTGCGCGTGCCCGTCAGCTACCTTTTGAAGCTCGCCCTTGCCGATGCAGTCAGCGCCTCGGCATTTACGCCTGAAGCCGTACGTCAAACAGGCCGAAGGTACATGGATCATTTTCTTAATGACAACACCTCGCCGGAAACGTTTTCATTCTATACGCCGGCGCTCCTGCCCGGTAGCGGCATGGGCATGCAGCCCGCCCGTGAAACGGCGCTGCGGTTTCTGTTGACCCAGCTTTTAATACAGTATGCCGAGCATCGGTTTGCGCTGGCCGCAAGCGGCCAGCGTGTTCTTGCCTATTTTGCGCCGCATCCGCCCGTACGGCAGAAGAGCCTGAACAGCATAATCAGCGACGGTTTCTATCGCGAGCTGTTTATGAGCCCCTGTCTTTCAGGCTGGGACCATGGCCAGGACAAGCACCAGTACATGATACTGTGCCACCAGGTGCTGTCACGAAGTCAGCTCAATACGCTTGCCAAGCTCAAGGACGCGGGCATTATTACGCGCGATCTGGTTGTGCTGCCGAATCTGTCAAATATCAGCCTCGCCAATAACGGCACCCATGTCAGTCTCGGGAGCCGCAAACTGACAAATCTGCTCTCGGTACGGAGTTCCCCGTTCACCGCGGCCGATGAAAAATATTGTGGCGATCTGGCTATAAAAATCGTGGAGCATTTTCTGCCCCTGTTTGTGGGCACGTACAGCGCAGCGCCCTACCGGCTGGAGTTCGGCGATTTCCATCCGGAAACCGTGCTCGGATTTCTGCCCCATGAGCTTGATTATACGCATTTGCGCATGCTGTGGCGGCGCTGGAAGCTGAAGGCTGATGTTAAAATCATGGGCCAGCCGCTGACGCCCTTCGGCCCGCCCGCGCTTGACCAGTTTGTCAGCGGGCTGTTTAAACTCCGGGGCGATTTTGTTCAGGATTACCGGTTGATCGATTATCCGGTTGCGCTCATGAGTACGGACCAGAGCCCGGCACTCGACGGCTCACCCGGCAATGACCTGCGCCTGAAAAAAGACCTTGCCGATCTGGGGGTTTTTGACGAGCGCATGTCGCCCTATCTGTTTTACCGGCTTCGGCAGCATGCGGCTATGGGGTTTTCCGGTTTTGAAGGGCGCTATTACAGCCTGTTTGCAACACTGCTTGGCGATATGGCCGATGCCGTCAATCTGCAGACACTTCTCACTGCTTTGGCCTATAAATATATTGCCAACGGGCAGCTCACCCATGAGCATATCCCCGACAGCCCGACCTGTGAAAGCGAAAGGCGGCAAATATTTTTCGGCGCTGCAATCGGCATACCGACATTTTTCGTGCGCAGCGATACGCACAACCGGTTCTTGACCCGCATTCTCGGCAGCATGAAAAAGACCCGCACCAGCAACCGGTATCCAGGATATATCAGATGCCACAATGATGAGTACCTCCGGGCGCTGCTAGCCATCATTCGTCAGGATGCCGCTGATCTTATCGAAAAT